>JAQGKN010000593.1 GCA_028290085.1 Hyphomicrobiales bacterium | reverse complement strand
TGGCTGCATCGAGCTGTTCGGGCGGCAAGTCTTCAGAACTGCCGGTCCAGACAGCACCGAGCGAACGCGCCATCGCCTGCGCGGCGTTGTCGCCCGCGCGCGTGAACGCATAGACCTCGCGGCCCTGCCAACGGCACACCTGCGCGAGAATATGCGCGGCGGCCCCAAATCCATAAAGGCCGATCCGGCGGCGGTCCCCGGCCATGCGCAGGGAACGCCAGCCGATCAGGCCTGCGCACATCAGCGGCGCGGCGGCGACGGGATCGTGAAACCCATCGAGCGGAAACGCAAAGGCGGCATCTGCCACAACATGGCTCGCAAAGCCGCCGTCCCGCGTGTAGCCGGTGAACAGCGGCGCGTCGCACAGGTTCTCGTGCTCGCTCCGGCAGTAAGGGCAGACGCCGCAGGTGTGTCCAAGCCATGGGATGCCAACGCGAGCACCGGGCATATGCCCCTCGACGCCCGCGCCGAGCGTCTCGACGATGCCGATGATCTCGTGGCCGGGAACGAGCGGAAATTTTGGGAGCGGCAGGTCGCCATCCACAACATGAAGGTCGGTGCGGCACACCGCGCAAGCTTCGACACGCACAAGGATCTCGCCCGGGCCGTGTGCCGGATCGGGCCGGAGTTCGAGCACCAAACGTTGATCGAACGCGTGCAGCACCATGGCTTTCATTTTTCTGCCTCGCTCGGTAGCCGAAACGCACCTTAATACGATGCGCTGACCGGTGGTCTGGCCTACGGCAACATGCGCAATGGCTGGGGCTACGCTTACGACGCTCCCAACAATGCCAACACCTACGACGGCTACACGGGCTCGTTCACCAGCAACAAGACCCGCATCGGTTATGCTGTCGTTGCCGGTATCGAATGTGCGCTCACGCAGAACTGGTCGGTCAAGCTCGAAGGTCTCTACATGAACCTCGGCAACAACGGCGCCTCCTGCCCGGCCAGCATCTGCGGCACGCAGAACGGTACGCAGCTTTGCCCGGCGTGTTCTTGAGGACGTGTTTGCAGAAGACGCAGCCGAGAACATGCCTCGAATGCACATCTCGACATTGGACGGGCAAATTTCGCGGATCACCTTCTAAGGCGCTCGTCGTGACTTTCCGTGATGTCGAGTGTGGCGCGATCTACGGGAGTCGAACCCGTCTTTGCTGCGTGAAAGGCAGCCGTCCTAACCGATAGACGAAGATCGCAGCTTGACCGCAAGTGCTCGATGCGGTGCCCGTGGCGCTGGTGACAGCGATGCCTAGCGGACGGGCGGAGGTATAGATGGCTCTTCCGCGTCTTGCAAGCCGATGCGCCTGCTTTTTGCACGGGTTTGCGACCATTTTCAGACGCGGCCGATTTCCGGGAAGGCCATGTCGATGATGCGCATCTGCACACGCTCGTTGCCGCCCCAGCGATCGACCGACAGCGTGCCCGCCAGATGTGCCGCGCCGCCCACAGCCTTCTGCAAGGCCGCCCCCAGCGCCGTGTCTCCCGCGCGAAAGGCAATGGCATCCAGCCCCGTGCCGTCGCCAGCCACCGCGCGCACGCGCACATGGCCGTTGCCAACCGGCATGGCACGGACAATTCGATGGGCGGGCAGCACGAAGACGGGCTCGGGATTGCCCGAACCGAAGGGCCCTGCCCGCTCCAATGAGGCGAGCAGATCGACACGGGCGCCCGCCGCCGTCACGGCGGCGTCGATGAGCAGCGAATCGGAATGGCGCGCACGGGCCACCACTTCGGTCAGGCGCTCTTCGAGATAGGCGCGGAAAGCGCCGAGCTTGCTCTTCTCGATGGTGAGGCCCGCCGCCATGGCGTGACCACCACCCTTGACCAGCAGCCCCGCCTCGACGGCTGCGCGTACGACGCGGCCAAGATCGACACCGGGAATGGAGCGGCCCGAGCCAGTGCCGGTCTCGCCAATGAAAGCTATGGCAAAGGCGGGGCGCCTGAATTTCTCCTTCAGCCGCGCTGCGACGAGGCCCACGATGCCCGCGTGCCAGCCGTCACCCGCCGTCACGACGCAGGCGCCCACTTCCGCGAGCCCCAGCGAGGCGTAGGCCTCCGCCTCGGCCTCCGCGAGCGTGCCGACTTCGATGGCCTGTCGCTCTCGGTTGAGCCGGTCGAGTTCGACCGCGATTTCAGCGGCCTTCTCGTCGTCCTGGATCATCAACAGTTTCGCGCCCAGCGCCGCATCGCCGATTCGCCCGCCCGCATTGATGCGCGGGCCGATGAGAAAGCCCAGATGATATGGGCGCGGCGGGCCGTCGGCGCGCGCCACATCGAACAGCTGACGCAGACCGGGACGTCCGCGGGCGCGCATCACAGCCAGCCCCTTGGTCACAAAAGCGCGGTTGAGCCCGATGAGGGGCACGACATCGGCAACTGTCGCCAGCGCCACGAGATCGAGCTCGGCGAGCAGATCAGGCGCGGGCCGAGCGTCGGTCCAGAAGCCGCGCTGGCGCAAGGCACGATGCAACGCCACGAGCACCATGTAGACGACGCCCGCGGCGCACAGATGGCCGAGATGCGAGAGATCGTCGAGCCGATTCGGATTGACGATGGCCAGCGCGGGCGGCAGCCGCTCGGGCGCCTGATGATGGTCGATGATCAGCGTCTCCATGCCGAGCCGCGCAGCCTCTTCGATGGGCTCGAAACTCGTCGTGCCGCAGTCCACCGTCACCAGCAGACGCGCACCATCGGCTGCAAGGGCACGGATGGCATCGACATTGGGACCGTAGCCTTCAAACAGGCGGTCGGGAATGTGGATGAGATATGGAGAGCCGCAATGCTCAAGATAGCCCGCGAGCAAGGCCGTCGAACAGGCCCCGTCGACGTCGTAATCGCCGAACACGGCCACTTTCTCGCGCTTCTCGACGGCACGCACCAGCCGCTCCACCATCTCGTCCATATCGACGAGCACGGACGGATCGGGCATCAGCGCGCGAATGGTCGGGTCGAGGAAGGCGGTGCAGCTATCGGCATCGACGCCGCGCGCCGCGAGAACGCGCGAGAGCAGATCGGAATGGCCGTGCAATTGCGCGATGGCCTGCGCGCGGCCCTGCCCCTCGATATCCAGCCGGTCGCGCCACGCGCGGCCCAGCACGGATTTTTCCACGCCGAGAAATGCGCGCCCGGGAGCGCCGCCCGTACGCGGTGCTGGCAAAGGTGAGAGCAATGTCATGCGGCTCACTATGGCACAGCCCGGCGCGCAGCGTGAGCGCCGCGCCGGGTTGTACGCAGGTAGATGGCAGCTCTATTCGCGCTCGATGCGGATCACCTGCGGACGTTCCGCGATGTAACCGTCCGCCACGATGGCTTCGAGCGCCTCGCGGATATTTGCTTCCGACGTCGCGTAAGTGATGAGCACCACCGGCACCGGCTTCTCGGCGCTCGCCGCGCCGCGCTTGGCAGGTGGATTGTGCTGCATGATGCTCTCGAGCGAAATGTGACGCTCCGCCATGCGCGTGACGATGGCAGCCGCCGCGCCCGGCCGGTCGTGCACGGAGAGGCGGATGTAATAGCCGCCCTCGTGACGCTGCACGGGAATGCGCGCCGCCGCTTCGAGCGACGCGACGGGCAGACCGAAAGGCGCGCTGCGAATGCCCTTGGCGATATCGGCAATGTCCGCGACCACGGCGGACGCCGTCGCCTCGCCACCGGCACCCGGACCAACCAGCGTCAATTCCTTGACCGCATCGGCGTCGATCGTCACCGCGTTGGTAACGCCCATCACCTGCGCGATGGCCGAGGATTTCGCGACCATTGTCGGGTGCACGCGCTGCTCGATGCCTTGCGGCGTGCGCTGCGCGACGCCCAGCAGCTTGATGCGATAGCCGAGTTCGTCAGCCGATTTCAGATCGGCCAGCGTGATTGATTCGATTCCTTCGACATGCACGGCCTCGGCATCGACCGCCGTGCCGAAGGCGAGCGAAGTGAGGATCGCGAGCTTGTGAGCCGTGTCGAAGCCGCCGATATCGAAGGTCGGATCGGCCTCCGCATATCCGAGCTTCTGCGCATCGGCGAGACAGGCCGCAAACGACAGTCCTTCAAGCTCCATGCGCGAGAGCATGTAATTGCAGGTGCCATTCAGAATGCCGTAAACGCGCTCGATGGAATTGCCTGCAAGGCCTTCGCGCAGCGTCTTCACGATGGGGATGCCACCAGCGACCGAGGCCTCGAAGGCGAGCGCGACATGCTTGCTTTCCGCAAGCTTCGCCAGCGCCATGCCGTGTTTGGCCAGCAGCGCCTTGTTCGCCGTGACAACCGACTTCCCAGCCGAGAGAGCCGCTTCGACGGAGGCGCGAGCGGGCCCCTCGTCGCCGCCGATCAACTCGACGAACAGATCGATCTTTTCGCTGCGGGCGAGCGCCACCGGATCGTCGTACCATTCGAGGCCGGCCGTATCGACGCCGCGCTCGCGCGAGCGATCACGGGCCGAGACAGCGGTGACGACGATGGCACGTCCGGCACGCGCCGCAAGCGCCCCGGCCTGCCGCTCGAGGAGACGGATGACGGAAGCGCCGACGGTGCCGAGGCCGGCTATGCCGACGCGCAAAGGTTCAGACATGGGAGGTCTCGGACATGGAGGAAGGCGTCACTTACGCCGGCTTCTTCAACTGCACGACGTTGTGCAGCGTCTCATCAGCAGTGTCGAAAAAACGGCGGATACCGCGCGCGGCCTGACGGATGCGCTG
>JAQGKN010000134.1 GCA_028290085.1 Hyphomicrobiales bacterium | reverse complement strand
GAGAGCCATGTCCCAAGCCTCGGCCATGCATCTTATCTTTACAAGCTTACAATACTCTGGAGAGGGTTCCTTGTCATGAGCGACCGCTTCGTCAAGTAACCCCATAGCGGTTAGTGGGATTTCGTCTGCCCCCCTCACTCGTCCAACGCCCAATATCATCACGCGGCTGACTCTCCCAGGCACCCCCGTTACCACCCGGATCGAGTCCGCTACCGGCATCGACGCCCGCGTCCGCAGGCGAGCCATCGAAGCTGCCATCGGGCAACGTCCCCTTCGCCCCGCGCGGCGCATAGCCCACTGCCTCGCGCTTCTCGTCATCGGTGAGGAAGCTCGCCGCGCCGATGCGCGCCCATTCGCTCGCGCGTTCCGAGCTCAGCGCATCGACTCCGTCGAGATTGGCGCGCAGTTCGAAAGTGCCGAAATCCGCCTGCATCCAGCTTTCAAAACTCTTCTGGAGACGGTTGATGAAGGGCACGATGGTTTGACGCCAGAAGGCGCGGTTGGCTTCCTGGTAGTTGGAAAATGTGTTGTCGCCCTGCAGGCCCAGCACCAGCGGCGGCACGCCGAGTGCCAGCGCGATTTCGCGCGCGGCGGCGGCTTTCGCTTCGATGAAATCCATATCTTTGGGCGACAGCGACAATGGCTTCCAGTCGAGCCCACCTTCGAGCAGCAGCGGGCGGCCTGCATTGCGCGCGCCCGAAAAGCTCTCGTCGAGTTCGGTTTTCAACCTGTCGAATTGTTCCTCCGACAGCGTCGCGCCTTCTGGCCCGGAATAGACGAGCGCGCCGGAGGGGCGCGCTGCATTGTCGAGCAAAGCCCGGTTCCATGTGCTCGCGGAATTGTGGATGTCGAGTGCGGTCAGCGGCGGCGAGTGGCGCGTGGCCATAGTAGTCGTCGAGCGGTGCGTAGAATTTCAGATGCAGGATGGGGCTTGCGCCCGCCCCCATATCGAAGCGCACCAGTTCCGCGCCTGCGCGATATTCGAACGCCGCCGGCCAGCCGCTGGTGCCAGGCACAACCGACATGCGGTCTGGCCGCAGCGCATGCAGTTCGCGCAAGGTTCCGTCGAGAGAAACACCCTCGACATAGGCATTTCCGAACAGCAGCAGGTTTGAGACTACGGCCTCCATCAACACCGCGCCCGATTGCCCGGCATTGGGATGGGCGAGCAGCGTAAGCAGCGGATGGTCCGACGTCTCGATGCCGTCCTCGTAGACGAGCCATGGCACAGACGCCACGGCCTCTGCGATCATGCGCACGGAGCGGAAGACGATGGGGTTGCGCTCGTAGCCGTGGCGCGTCAATTCGGGCGAGGTGCGCGGCTGGTAGCGGGTCAAGCCCGGCAGCGTGAAGCCAAACAGGGCCGCCGTGCGCGAGGCTTTGCTTGTGAGCATGGGCACGGGTGTTTGCGCGCGCGCAAATCCCGCCCGTCCCGCGAGGCCGGGAAAGGATGGAGGGCATGGGAATCCTCATTCTTTGTTCGAGGCGGGTGTGTTTGAAAAGGTGCCTAGACGCGGCGGACTTTTGGCTCTCCGGCGTGCGGGCCGAGTGCCAGTGCGGTGACGGCCCAGACGAGCGCGTCGAGCCTGTCGGGGCTGCGGCCGTTGTCGAGGCCCGAGGGACCGAAGGCGCACATTTCGTCTTCGAGCGCGGGGAACGCGCCGATGTGATGCACCCTGCCCTGCTCATAGAGTTGCGCCACCGGCGCCGCGCGCAGATATTTCCCGCGTGTCGCGCGGACCTGCCGCACAGGCACTTTTGCATCGGCCTCGTGAATTACGGCAGTCACCATTTCACCGCCCTGGTTGACTTCGGCGACGAGTTCGTCGGCTTCGTATTTCGCATAGAGTGCAACTGCAACGCGCGCCCATTTGGCGGGCCGGGCCGCGCCAAGCGACGCATCTTCCAGAATATGCACCTGACCCTCGGCATCGATGCCCGCGGCAACAATACCGCAGGCGTCGGCGCGCTGATGTGACGAGGCAGGCGGATCGATGGCGACAACGATGCGGCGCAGCGGCGGCGCTTTCGGCCGTCTGCACGCTTCCAGCATGTCGCGCGTCCATAAGGCGTCGGCGCGTTCCTCGACCATCTCTCCGTCGAGTTCCTGCCGCCCCAGCCGCGTTCCGGCGTAGCGCGTGACGATGCGCTCGAGAAAATCAGCGGCGAGATTTGGCGCGTGTCGCCGCGCGTGACACAGCGGAGCGCGGATCTGCGAGAAGCCGCTTCAGCAGAGGCGCTGGGCGCGGCGTCGTGGTGACGACCTGGCGCGGATGATGGCCGAGGCGAAGACCAAATTGCAGCATGTCGAACGTCTCCTCCGCATGGCGCCATTTGGCGAGCTCGTCGAGCCACGCGCATTCGAATTGGGGGCCGCGCAAGGATTCGGGATCCTCGGCGGAAAAGGTCTGCGCCGTCGCGCCGTTGGGCCAGGCGAGGCGGCGGCGCGAGGGCTCCCAGATGGGGCGCTCGTCGCGTGTGTGAATGGACAGCAGGCCCGACACGCCCTCGATCATCACGTCGCGCACATCGGCCGCCGTTTCGCCGACAAGCGCGATGCGTGAGACGGGGTGATGCGAGTATCCGGGCAGGCCCAGCGCCACGCCGCGCACCCATTCGGCGCCGGTGCGCGTCTTGCCCGCACCGCGTCCGCCCATGACGAGCCAGACTGTCCAGGGGTCGCCGCCAATAGCGCGCTCGGGCGGCCATTGATCGTCGCGCGCCTGCATTTCCCAGGCGGCGAGCAGCGTTTCAAAATCGCGCGCCGACAGGCCTTCGGTCAGCTCATTCAGCGTCCCGTTGTCCGCGCAGATTTTCAAGACGGTCGACAAGCGCCTGCCGCAATGCGGCCAGGTCGCGGGGAGGTCCGTCATCGCGTCCATCCTGCGCACCTCCCTGTCCATCTGGTTTCTTGGGCTCGTCGAGGCGGCGCAGATCGGCGAGCGTCTTCACCAGAGAGGCGAGAATGCGCGCCTTGCGCTCGGCCCCGGGGGGCGCGACCTGTTCGAGTTCGCTTTCGACCCGTGCGATCTCGCGCCGCAATGCCCGACCCAGCCGCCGCTTGAGCGCGCCGGTGTCGACGGCCTCGTCGGTGGCGGGTTCGGGCGGCTCGCCGAGTTGGGGCGGCGCGGGCGGGATCGTGGTGGGCCGCGCAGGCCAGCCGAGCTGCCTGCGCAGGCTCAGGAAAGCGGGGCGGCTAAGTTTCAGGGTGGCCGCGATCTCATGCAGGGGCACGCGCCCCTCGTCATAGAGCGCACGCGCCTTGGCAATCGCTGCCGCGCCGGGCTTGCGTTGGGTCATGACGGCCCTTTCGGAAACGCAAAAAGCCGGTGCGTCGCCGCCCGGCCCCTTCGCTCACATTTCTGGAGTATGGCGTAAACCTACCCGAGGAGCGGGTCGGTGTCAAGGAATAAAATCTTATTCTGATGAACGAGCCTTGCTCTATCGATAGGAGATGGACCGAAACACCAAGGATTGTAGTCTTATACCCCCCCCAGCCGCGTCATTGCGAGGACCGAAGCGACGCGGCAATCCAGGACTCGCGAGACCGCTCCGGATTGCTTCGCTTCGCTCGCAATGACGGCAACTTGCACCGCGCCTTTTTCCTGCGGGATCCCCTTCAGCCCATCTGCCCTTCCTCGCGATACACGAACGTGTCCTCGCTCTCGTAGGCGCGAACTTGCGGGGGCACGCCCGGCAGGCCGAGGTCTGTCCAGTTGGCGGCCACCTTGTCGTAGGTGCTCTTGCGCAGCGTCGTGCGAGTCGAGAAAGTCGGGATGTAGCGATGGTCCTTGCAGGCGTTGATGAGCGCCTTGGAGCCGTAGGGGCGCTTTTCGGGCGGGTTCTGCGTGGGGTCGAGCGGGGTCGACCAGGTGTTGCGCAGGATGTCGATGTCGTCGATGGGGCTGCAACTGCTGGCCATGGCCCAGATCACCTGGTTCATGACTGTGGGATCGACGTCGTGATCCACCGCGATGATCCATTTGGTATAGTACGCGCCGCCCGGAACCTGCGCTGCGAGCGCCAGCACCTGCGCGGCGTGGCCTGCGTATTTCTGCTCCAGCGCGATCACGGTCATGCCGAATCCACCAGCGGCGGCGGGGTGCGAATAGACGCCATGGATGCCGGGAATACCGAGCTTGTCGAGATCGTCCCAGATCTTGGCCGAGCGGATGATCGAGAAGAAGCCGCTCTGCTCGCAGGAGGGATAATCGGCCATCAGCGCGTTGGTGAGGATCGGCTTGTTGCGATAATGCATGGCCGTGATCTGCACCATCGGGCAGGCCGCTTCGGGCTTGCCGTAATAGCCGGTGAATTCGCCGAAGGGGCCTTCCGCCATCATGGCGTTGGGGCGGATCTCGCCTTCGATCACCAGTTCTGCATGCGCGGGGATCAGCAGGTCGGTCGTCGTGCCGCGTACCACGGGCACGGGTGCACCCTTGATGCCGCCGGCGAATTCATATTCCGACACGTTTTTCGGGAAGGTCTGCGAACCGACCAGCATGTAGAGCGGGTCGATGCCCCAAGCGGCCGCGACCTGCAGCGACTTGCCCTGCTCCCAGGCGCGGGCGATGTGCAGGCGCGCGTCCTTGCCGGGCGATAGATAGAGGCCGACCTGCGACTTGCCCTGCACCATCATGCGATAGGTGCCGACGTTGAGATAGCCGGTGTCCGGGTCGCGCGTGATGACGGCATCGGCCGTGCCCGCGTAACGCCCGCCGTCGCGCGGCCAGTGGCGCGGGATCGGCAGCAGCGAGAGGTCGATATCGTCGCCGGTGCGCGTGTTCTCGTAGATGCTCGCATCCTCGCGCGCGATCTCCTGCGGCGGCAGGCGCTTGCGCAATTTGTCCTTGGTACGGCGGATCAACTCGACGGTGGGCGTATCAGGATGCTCCCCCAAAGTCAGCGCGATGCGGCGCACGCTCGGCCCGAGCACGTTCCACAATGTCTGCGCGCCGATGGGCGAATTGTCGAAGCCGACTGCACGCTCGAAGACGATCGCTGGCGACGGGTTCTGCTTGGCGACGAGATAGGAGATCGCACTCATTTCCTCGTCGCGCTCGACGGGATCTTTCACGCGGACGAGTTCGCCTATCGCTTCGACGCGGGCGAGCCATTCGCGAAGATCATGGATCGGCGGTTGCGTGATGCTCTCGGCGCTGGATGTCATGTCCCTGGTCCTCCCTTCGGGGCCGTTTCATGACGGCCGCTCATGGCGGGACAAGACGCGATTTTGCGGCACAGTGCAAGCCGAGGGCGCGCGCATGGTTTGTCGAAAAGCCAGCCTGCGCTATGAGTGACGCCGGAGATCACATCATGCCGCTCGTCTCGCTCGCCGCCCTCACCATTCTCGATGCCGGTCCCGCCGGACAGATCCGCGCGGCACATGAGGCGGGGTTCCCGGCCGTGGGTTTGCGGCTCAATCCTTTGCTGGCGAGCGATGCCGTTGTCGTCGGTAATCCTGAGGCCGAGCGCGAGGTGCGCGATCTCATGCGCGAGACCGGAATGGCGCTGCTCGAAGTCGGCGTATTCCCGATCAAAGCCGATCTTGATGTTGAAATACTGCGGCCGGTGCTCGCCTTTTCGGCGGAGCTGGACGCGCGCTTCATTGTTTGCCCGGTGGAGGATGCGGACGAGGCGCGGCGGCTCGCGACCCTGCGGGCGCTCTGCAATCTCGCAGCGCCGCTGGGGCTCGGGGTGCTGGTGGAGTTCAATCCCTACAGCGCCTGCCGGAGCCTCGCGGCTGCCCGCGAACTGGCGCTGGCGGCTGAGCGGCCGAATGCGGCGCTGGTGATCGACCTGCTGCATTTGTCACGTTCGGGTGGCACTGCGCAGGATCTTGCAAGCGCCGAGCCCGAGCTTCTGAAGCTGGTGCATTTCTGCGATGCCGGGCCGATGCCGGAAGGTG
>JAQGKN010000127.1 GCA_028290085.1 Hyphomicrobiales bacterium | reverse complement strand
GCCGTGCCTGCGGGCGAAAGCGTCGAAATCGCGGTGGTCGGCGCCCATCTCAGCGGCATGCCGCTCAACCGGCAGCTGACGGACGGCGAGGGATATCTGGTGCGACGCTGCCGGACCGCGACGGATTATCGCCTCTTCGTCCTGCCCGGGACGGTGCCCGCAAAACCCGGTCTTCTGCGCGAGCCGGGCTTTGCTGGGCCCGGTCTCGAGGTTGAAGTCTGGTCGCTGTCGTCAGCCGCCTTCGGTGCTTTTGTAGATGCCATTCCGGCGCCGCTTGGCATCGGCAAGGTGACGCTGGACGATGGCTCCGCAGTCAGTGGCTTCTTGTGCGAAGCACACGGCGTCGCAGGTGCGCGCGAGATCACGCAGCTCGGCGGCTGGCGTGCCTATATCGCCGAGATTGCGTCGGCGAAGATCTAGATCACGTAGAGTCGATTGGGCAGCAGATTCGCATTCGGCCCGGGCGGGTAATGGCGTGCCAGCACATCCGCGCAGAGCCCGACGGCGGCGACAAAGCCATCGGGCACGCGGTCGGCGCGCGCATGGGCGATCAGCGTATCGATCGCCGCCTGCCATTCGGCCTGCTGCGCCTTGGCGGCAATGCCCTCGTCGGCGACGATGCGAGCGTAGTGCTCGGCGAGCGACACGTAGATGAGAATGGCGTTGCGCTCGACCTTGCGGCTCAGGCCCCGCGTGTAGAATTGCTCGACCGCCGCGCGATGGGCGCGGGCCCGCAAGACGCTGCGCGGCACCAGCAACAGGCGTATTGCCGGCAGCGAGAGCAGAAGCGTCAACGCGACGAAAACGGCAATCTGCGCGATAAAAATGCGTTGCACGGAAAGGTTCGTCAGTGCCATCAGTGGCCATGGTGCGGCCAGCGCGGCAACCGCGCCCCAGACAACAGGTACATGGCTATAGTCCGAAGAGGTCTGTGCCAGGACGCAGACGATCTCACCGCTCGTGCGCTTTTCGGCAGTTTGGATCGCATCTGAAATACGCGCGTGATCCGCGTCTGAGAAGTCCATCACCAGCCCCCCGATGCGCCGCCGCCGCCCGACGATCCGCCGCCGCCGGAAAAGCCGCCCCCGCCCGAGAAGCCACCGCCCCAGCTCGATCCTGAGCCGGAGCCCCAGTTACCGCCACTGCTGGGCGGAAAGAACACGCCGCCGGGCCCGCCACCGCCCCAGCGAGAGCGCTGGCCGCGCGCGTTGCGGATCATGATCCAGATCACGAAAATGAACAGGCCGAGGACGATGAGCGGCATCAGCTGGTCGATCAGGTCGGGCTCTTCCGCCCGCAGGCTCGGGCGCTTCTGCCACTCGGCCGCGTCAGTCGTCAGGACCGTGGTGATGTCCTCGACGCCACGCGTGATGCCCCCGCCGAAATCGCCCGTCTTGAAGCGAGGCGTGATCGCATTGGCGATGATGATCTTCGACAGCGCGTCGGTCAGCGTCCCCTCGAGCCCGTAGCCAACCTCGATGCGCACGCGCTTTTCATTGGGCGCGACGAGCAGCAGAACGCCGTTGTTCTTCTTGGTCTCACCCAGTTTCCAGGCGCGAAAGAGGCCGTTCGCATAAGGCTCGATCTCGGTGCCATCGAGCGAGCCGACGGTCGCGACCACGAGCTGGATGCCAGACTTGTCCTCCAGCTCCTTCAGCTTGGTGTCGAGCGCAAGCTTCGTATCGGCGGGAATGATGCCCGCGCTATCGACCACGCGCCCGGTCAGCGCCGGCCAGCTTGGCGCGGCAACTGCCCCTACGCAAATCGCGCAGACGAGCCAAAGCGCGGCGAACCAGCCCTTCTGACGAAGCCGTGCCATCATGCCCCCGTTCCCGGTCAGAACTTGACCGGGGGCGGCGTCTGCGATCCCTCGGTAGCTGCGAAGGTCGCCATCGGCTTGCTGGAGCGGAACGCGGTCATGGCCCAGAGCATGGTCGGGAAGGTGCGAAGCGACGTGTTAAACTCGCGCACGGCCTCGATATAGTCGCGACGCGCGACAGCAATGCGGTTTTCCGTGCCCTCGAGCTGCGATTGCAGGGCGAGGAAGTTCTGGTTGGATTTCAGGTCCGGATAGTTTTCGCTGACCGCGAGCAGGCGGCCAAGTGCGCCCGAGAGCTGGTTCTGCGCATCCTGGAACTGCTTCAGCTTGTCGGGGTCGGTCAGCTGCGACACGTCGATCTTGACCTGCGTCGCCTTGGCACGAGCCTCGATGACCGCCGTCAGTACGTCCTTCTCCTGCTTGGCATAGCCCTGCACGGTGGCGACGAGATTGGGAATCAGGTCGGCGCGGCGCTGGTACTGGTTCTGCACCTCGGACCATTGCGCCTTCGCATGCTCCTCCAGCGTCGGGATGACGTTGTAGCCGCAGCCGGCGACGAGCAGACCGATGCCGAACGCGACGACAAGTGCGCGCGCGCGGTCAAAGCCGGTGGAGGAAGCAATGGCCTGTGTCATCGGCATGTGTGTCTCCCGTGGATCGTGATGGATGCTTAGTCGGCTTCGACGACGCCGCCGGCTTCCAGGGCCCGTCGGAGGCGCGTGAAGGCGAGGCGAATGCGTGACTTGACGGTTCCGAGCGGGATACCGGTGCGCTCCGAGATCTCAGAATGCGACAGACTATCGAAAAAGGCGCGACGGACGAGCGCCAGCTGCTCCTCAGGCAGGCTGGCAAGGGCCAGGCGCAGCACCTCGTCGCGCGCCTGCTGGTCGATCATGCGTTCGGCGTCGACGACGGATTCGTCGGGCACATCGAGCGCGAAATCATCGGGATCGACAAAATCCACACGGTCACGGCGCAGGACATCGATGCGCCGGTTGCGTGCAATTCGATACAGCCAGGTGGCCAGCGAGGACTTGGCGGGCTCGAACAGATGCGCCTTTCGCCAGAGCGAGACCATCACGTCCTGGGTGACTTCCTCAGCCGCAGCGCGGTCACTGCCCAGCCGCAGCAGATAGGCATTGAGGCGGGGACCGTAATAATCGAACAGCCGTGTGAAAGCCTCGCGGTCGCGCTTCTCTGCCACGGCGGCGACAAGCGCGGCATGTTTGGAAGCGAGTGGCGTCATCCCAGATGTAATCTCTCGTTTATGCTGCGCCAGCGCTGCGTAACCCGACATGCGAGACTTGGCCGCGGCGCCAGGCGGGAAGTTCCGCCCATGGCGGTGTGGACTTCCAAGACTGATTGTTGCACGTCTGCGTCTGTTTGCGAACCCGGCAGCTGCAAAGCTTCACTCTGGAACTCCGAAGCCGCAAGAATGCTTGCGCAAGGCTGAAAAGATCGACCAGATCCCTCTCGCATGCTCACAGGCAGGGAGTATCATCGGCGCATGATTCGCCAAGCTCACATAACCACTCTCCGGGCCGGGGCCCGTCTGCTCGCGGCCGCTTTGCTGGCCACCATGGCTCTGCCGCTGTCGCCCGCCGGCGCGCAGGACAGTTCCGCGACACGTGCTGCGCCCAAAAGCACCGCCAAGCCAGGCGCAAAACCCGCGTCTGCCGCCACGAAAGCGGATTCCGGCAAGCCAGCCACGGCAGCAGCAAAGCCGGCAACCGCCAAGGAAGCGTCGGCCAAGGCTGAAACCAAGGGCGGCGTGGCCGGCAAGCCCACGCTTATCGCGAGCATCGGCGACTGGGGAGTCTATGCCACTCCGGCCGGGCGCGAACGCACCTGCTACGCGCTCGCGCAACCCAAGGATCGGCTGCCCTCCGCATTGAAGCGCGATCCGGCTTATCTGTTCATATCGACCCGTCCGTCTGAGAACGTACGCAACGAAGTCTCGATCATCATGGGCTTCGATGTGAAGACGGAAAAGATTCCTGCCGAGGCCGCCATCGGCTCGGAGAAATTCGCGATGGCGGCACAGGGCAGCCACCTCTGGGTCCGGGACGCCGAGCAGGGCACGCCCATGGTCGAAGCTTTGCGCAAGGGTTCAAAATTGACCGTGAAGGCCGCCTCGGCACGCGGCAACCAGACGACGGATTCCTATTCGCTGACAGGGCTCAAGACCGCTCTGGAACGCGTCCAGAAGGAATGCCCCTGACGTTTGGTCAGGCAGCAGGCGCCGCAGGCCGATGGGCCTCCGGCGCCTTTTTTGTCTTGGCCGAATGTCGCGCGACCAAAGTTTGAGCGCGCATGACTTGTTCGCCGCTTGGGCATTTGCATAATGCGGCGCACAAGCCATTGAGCAATATTCGCTGAATACAAAGTGTTTTGGCGCGTCCCGCTGGGAGGGAAACCATGTCCGAGAAGATTTACGGCGTCACTGACGAATGGGCACGGCGCGCTTTCGTGGACGACGCGAAATACACGACGATGTATGCGAAGTCGCTGTCAAACCCCGAAGCTTTCTGGGGCGAACAAGGCAAGCGCATCGACTGGTTCAAGCCCTACACAAAGGTCAAGAATACCAGCTACGACCCGCACAACGTTTCGATCAAATGGTACGAGGACGGCACCACCAACGTCGCCCACAATTGCGTCGACCGTCACCTCGCGACACGCGCCAACCAGACCGCCATCATCTGGGAAGGTGACGACCCCAACGAATCCAAGCGCATCACCTATCGCGAGTTGCACGAGCATGTCTGCCGCTTCGCCAATGTGCTGAAGGCGCATGGCGTCAAGAAGGGCGACACCGTCACCATCTACATGCCGATGATCCCTGAAGCGGCCTACGCGATGCTCGCCTGCGCGCGCATCGGCGCGGTGCATTCCATCGTCTTCGGCGGCTTCTCTCCCGACTCGCTTGCCGGCCGCATTGAGGGCTGCAAGTCGAAGGTCGTCGTCACGGCCGACGAAGGCCTGCGCGGCGGCCGCAAGGTTGCTCTCAAGGCCAATGCCGACGAAGCCTTCAAGAAGACCGGCGACATCGTCACATCGGTCATCGTCGTCAAGCGCACCGGCGGCAAGATCGCCATGCAGGACGGCCGCGACTTTTGGTATGAAGACGAAGTCGCGAAGGTCACCGCCGATTGCCCGCCCGAGCACGTGAACGCGGAAGATCCGCTGTTCATCCTCTACACATCGGGTTCGACCGGCACGCCTAAGGGCGTGGTTCATACGACGGGCGGCTATCTCGTCTATGCAGCGATGACGCACCAATATGTCTTCGATTACCACGAAGGCGACGTCTACTGGTGCACGGCCGATGTGGGCTGGGTCACAGGGCACAGCTATATCGTCTACGGCCCACTCGCCAATGGCGCGACGACGTTGATGTTCGAGGGCATCCCGAACTATCCATCGATGTCGCGCTTCTGGGAAGTGATCGACAAGCACAAGGTCAACATCTTCTACACCGCCCCCACCGCGATCCGCTCGCTGATGGGAGCAGGCGAAGACCCGGTCAAGAAGACGAGCCGCGCCTCGCTGCGCCTGCTGGGCTCGGTGGGCGAGCCCATCAATCCCGAAGCATGGGAGTGGTACTACCGCGTGGTCGGCGATAATCGCTGCCCGATCGTCGACACCTGGTGGCAGACGGAAACCGGTGGCGTGCTGATCTCGCCTCTGCCGGGCGCGACCGCGCTGAAGCCGGGCTCTGCCACGCGCCCCTTCTTCGGTGTGAAGCCTGAAGTGGTCGATGCCAACGGTGTCGTTCTGGAAGGCGCTTGCGAGGGAAATCTCGTGCTGGCCGACTCATGGCCCGGCCAGATGCGCACCGTCTACGGCGATCACGAGCGCTTCGTGCAGACCTATTTCTCGACCTATCCGGGCAAGTATTTCACGGGCGACGGCTGCCGACGTGACGAGGACGGCTACTATTGGATTACGGGCCGCGTCGACGACGTCATCAACGTGTCAGGCCATCGCATGGGCACGGCTGAAGTCGAGAGCGCGCTGGTTGCGCATCCCAAGGTTTCGGAAGCTGCTGTCGTCGGCTACCCGCACGACATCAAAGGACAGGGCATCTACGCCTATGTCACGCTGATGGAAGGCGAGAAGCCGACCGAAGAACTGCGCAAGGAGCTCGTCGCCTGGGTCCGCAAGGAAATCGGTCCGATCGCCTCGCCCGACGTCATCCAGTTCGCACCGGGCCTCCCCAAGACCCGTTCAGGCAAGATCATGCGCCGCATCCTGCGCAAGATCGCCGAGAACGAGTTCGGCGCACTGGGCGACACCTCGACGCTCGCCGACCCCTCGGTCGTCGACGACCTGATTTCCAATCGCGGCAAGTAAACGTGAGACAGCGGCCTGCTTCGCGCAGGCCGCTCTGCTTGCGCGTAGTCAGAAAAACCAGCCGGTCACCAGGTTGACGGCCAATACCAGCAGGAAGATCAGGCCGAGAGCGCGCCCGATCCTGCGTCCCCAGAGCTCGATCCCATCCTCAGGCGCGGCATCGCGCGCGGCGAAATGATCCGCCCCGCGCTGCATGGCCGAATCGAACACGCTGCCGGGAGCCCGCGAGAGGCCGGCCAGCGTCGCGCGCGCCTCCCGGGCCTCCCTGTCGCTGTCATGGTCGCCTGAATGGCTCATAGGGGCACCCTAGCAGGCCTTCTGCTCCCCCCAAAACCCGGGGAACTAGCGGAAGTAGCAGACCTGCACGGTCTCGACCCTCAGCCAGCCGTTCCCGACATGAGAGCTCGTCTGGCTCTGCGTGCAGCCAGGCTGGAAGCCCGGAGCCGCGACGAAGCGCGAATGGCCCCACGGCGCATGACGGCGATGTTGCCGCCAGGCGTAGCCACGATGCCAATGGTGAAGGCGTTGCCGATGCGCTCGCATGCGCGGATGCTGCCCTCCCCGCCGCACATGGCGCACGCCGCGTGCGCGATGCACGACATGGGGACCATTCCGTTGGGAAACGGAGGGGGACGGTGCATTCGGCAGGAAACGGGCTTCGACGGGAGTGGCTTGGAAAAGCCCGATGGCGAGCACGAAGGCCGCCACTGGCAAAGAGACGCGTGAAAACATTTTACGCTCCAATCAACAGGGAGCCGGGTACCCCGCGGCTCGAAACGCTAAAAAAACCGGCCCCAAAAATCAGGGCAAAAAAAAAAGCCGGCCCTGAGGCCGGCTTTGATCATGAACAAAATCTTAAGGTCAGGTCCAGTCGCGAATGTCGACAAAGTTACCGGCGATGGCAGCCGCTGCCGCCATGGCCGGCGACACCAGATGCGAACGGCCCTTAAAGCCCTGACGGCCCTCAAAATTGCGGTTTGAGGTCGAAGCGCAGCGCTCACCCGGCGCCAGCTTGTCGGGGTTCATGGCAAGACACATGGAACAGCCCGGCTCGCGCCATTCGAATCCGGCGGCGAGGAAGATATTGTCCTGACCTTCCGCCTCGGCCTGCTCTTTCACGAGGCCTGAACCCGGTACGACCATGGCACTGACATGGGCGCTGACATGCTTGCCTTCGACCACTTTGGCCGCCGCGCGCAGGTCTTCGATACGTCCATTGGTGCACGAACCGATGAACACGCGGTCGATCGAGAGATCAGTGATCTTCTCGCCACCCTTCAGGCCCATGTAATCGAGCGCGCGCTGGATCTTGGCGCGGCCCTGATCGGTCGTTGCGTCCTCGAGGCGCGGCACGGTGCCGGTGATCGACGCCACGTCCTCGGGGCTCGTGCCCCAGGTAACGATGGGCGGCAGGCTCGCGGCGTCGAGTCGGATCTCAGAGTCGAACACGGCATCCGCATCGCTGTGCAGCGTCTGCCAGTAGCGCACGGCTTCGTCCCAGGCGGCGCCCTTGGGCGACTTCGGACGATCCTTCAGATAGGCGAAGGTCTTCTCGTCCGGCGCGATGAGCCCGGCGCGGGCGCCTGCTTCAATCGTCATGTTGCAGACCGTCATGCGGCCTTCCATCGACAGCGCGCGGATCGCTTCGCCCGCGAATTCGATGACGCTGCCTGTTCCACCTGCCGTGCCGATCTGGCCGATGATCGACAGGATGATGTCCTTGGCGGTGACGCCGGCCGGCAGCTTGCCGTCCACGGTCACGCGCATGTTCTTGGCCTTGGACTGGATCAGCGTCTGGGTGGCGAGCACATGCTCGACCTCGGACGTGCCGATGCCATGGGCCAGCGCGCCGAAGGCGCCATGCGTCGATGTGTGGCTGTCGCCGCACACGATCGTCGTGCCGGGCAGCGTGAAGCCCTGCTCCGGCCCGATGATGTGGACGATGCCCTGGCGCTTGTCGAAGGCGTCGTAATATTCGAGGCCGAAATCATGGGCGTTGGTCGCCAGCTGCTCGATCTGCGCCTTGCTCTCGGGATCGTCGATCTGCGCCCGGTTGGTGGTCGGCACGTTGTGATCGACAACGGCCAGCGTCTTGCCCGGAGCATGGACCTTGCGGCCGGCGAGGCGCAGGCCTTCAAACGCCTGGGGGCTTGTCACTTCATGCACGAGGTGGCGATCGATATAGAGCAAACAGGTACCGTCCGGCTGGACGTCGACGACGTGGTCGTCCCAGATCTTGTCGTACAGAGTGCGCGGCTTGGCCATGTGGTTCGTCCCGGAGTGCCCACTTTATGAGGGCTTGCCATATGTGGTGGGTCTACATATCCGAAAAGGGGGCCGCGAGGGAAGACGCTTCACGTCGCACAATACGCCTCAAGGCATATGCCCAATTTGAGCTAGTCACCACCGGCCCGTCTGCTACGTTTGGAGAACCTCATGAGTCCGGAGTCGGGAAAAGTGACGGAACGCCCGCGAGTTGCGCCGTATCTGACCGTTTCGCCGGCGCTTGCGGCGATCACTTTCTACACAACTGTCTTTGGTGCGCAGCAACGTGCGCTCATGCCTGCCCTCGATGGCATGCGAATCATGCATTGCGAATTGAGCATCAATGGCGCGGCGGTGATGCTCTCGGACGCCTTTCCGGAATACGGCCAGATCCGCACGCCGATCCCCGGCGAGCCCTGCACCAT
Source organism: Hyphomicrobiales bacterium (assembly GCA_028290085.1). Lineage (GTDB taxonomy): Bacteria > Pseudomonadota > Alphaproteobacteria > Rhizobiales > Beijerinckiaceae > Terripilifer. The sequence goes on along the minus strand of JAQGKN010000127.1, from coordinate 205 downwards.
GTCTGTGAGCCTGGAATTCGACACCAAGAAGGAAGTCGACGACATCTTCGCCAAGGCGACGAGCCTCGGTGCCAAGGGCGAGACGCAGCCGACCAATTCGTTCTGGGGCACACGCTTTGCCGTGATCCGCGACCCCTTCGGCCATCGCTGGATGCTGAACGCGCCCGCCAACAGCTGAAGCTCATCCATCACGAACCCCCTCCCC
>JAQGKN010000113.1 GCA_028290085.1 Hyphomicrobiales bacterium | reverse complement strand
CAGGGACTTATCGCGTGAACCGCATGGCGAGAGAGACCGTGGTGACGGGCCTAATTCGCACGCAGACGGGTACGCCCATGAAGGTGATCATCGCGACGCCTCTGAAAGGATCGTCTCGCGTCTATATCGACCGGCGCAAAGCCGGAGACGAGGTCTTCACCGCCCGATGCAAGGGACATTTTTGAGCGGAGCCGCGCAAGCACCGACTATAATCCGATGATTACGTTTTGCATTTGATTTGAAGGATGTGATTATGATCAATCGATCTTTCTTCTACAAGCAGATCAAAAAAACGCTTTTCGCCAACAAAGTCACACTCAAACAGGTGACTGGGCTGAATGCCATGCTGGACTACTGGGAGGCGAATTACGCTGCGAAGGATGATCGATGGCTCGCCTACGCGCTCGGCACCGCGCATCACGAGACAGACACCACCTTCGGGCCCATTCGTGAATATGGCCTCGGAAAGGGCAAGAAATACCCCCCGTATTACGGTCGCGGGCTCGTACAGTTGACTTGGGATTATAATTACAAATCGATGGGCCAGAAACTGCACGTCGATCTGCTCGACAATCCCGATCTCGCCCTGAAGCTCGAGAACGCCGTTCCCATCATTTTCATCGGCATGACCGAGGGTACTTTTACTGGAAAGAGTTTCAAAGACTATTTCAATGGCGCGAAAGACGATTGGGTGAATGCACGCGCGATCATCAACGGCTCGGACAAGAAGTATCTCGTGGCCGATTATGCGCATGATTATTACGCGGCCATCAGCTACACGACCTGAGCGGTAGCGATCAAGCAGGCTCTAAGCCTGCGGCCACGAGCGCCCGGCGGCTTTCCTCGGAGTGCAGGGATTTTAGAAATGCCTGCACGGCAAAACTTTCCTTGCGCGCTGTGACGAGTGCGAAATCGTAGTGCTCTTCCCTGAACGGCAGGAACGTCAGCCCGTAGGCTGCCGCCACGGGTGCGATGGTCATGCCCCAGTCGGCGCGGTTTTGCGCGACCGCTGCAGCCACTGCATTGTGCGAGCGCGGCTGGTTCCAGTAGCCGTCAGGGCGTGCGCCCACGAGCAATTGGTCAAGCAGGATGCGCGTGCCTGCACCCTGGTTGCGGTTGACCATCAGGCATTCGGGATCGCGCAGGGCCGCTACGACGGCGGCTTTGGCGTCGAGGCCAGCGAAGCGCGGGTCGCCGGGGCGATGCACGATGCCCTGCATGCGCCGCCAGCCCTCGATGAGTTCGAGGCCCTCGGCCAGATAGGCCTTGTTGTAAACGCCACTCTTCTCGTCAAGCAGGTGAATGGGTGCGAGATCGCATTCACCACGCCGCGCTGCTGCGAGACCGCCGAGACTGCCGACTGCGATGGACCGCACGAGCAGGCCGTTGCGCGCGAGCGGCGCGGTGACGAGATCGAGGCCGACGCAATGGCTGCCGATGACGACGAGGTCGGGCACGCGCACATGCGGCGTGAACAGGGTGACCTCGACATCGCTGCCGGCTGGCACCTGATCGGCGAGGGCATCGACGCGCAGGAAGCCATCGGCCTGCGCGAAGGAGGTGATGGCGCCGGAGCCTTTTCCGGTGGGATAGGCGAGCAGGCCTTGCGCGCCGCCGACGAGCGAGACCATCACGAATTCCGCGCGGCCGAGTTCCGAGGACACGCGAACCGGGAGGCGCGCGTGCAGCGTCGCGTCGGTGCGCGGCGGCAGACCTGCCATGCGACGCAGCACCGGCACGATCATGTCGTGGAATGTGAACATGGCCGAGGTCGGGAAGCCCGGCAGAATCACGACGGGCTTCCCGTCGCACACCGCAAGGCACAGCGGCTTGCCGGGTTTTAGCGCGACGCCATGTGCGACGATGCCGGGCGCGCCGAGGCGGCTGACGATGCGGTGCGAGACGTCGCCCGCGCCCTTCGACGTGCCGCCGGAGAGGATCAACATATCGCTCTGCGCCAATGCTTTCCGCATGGCGGCTTCGAGCTTCTGCTCGTCGTCCGGGATAGCGCCGAGAAAGATCGCCTCGCCACCGTTTTCGGTGACGGCTGCCGTCACGATGGCGCCGTTGGTATCGAAGATTTGCGCGGGTGCTAGCACGCCGCCGGGCTGGACGAGTTCGTCACCGGTCGAGAGCACAGCGACGCGCGGGCGGCGCGCCACGGCGATCTCGGCGATGCCGCAGGCTGCCAGCATGCCGATTTCACGCGCGCCGATGAGCGTGCCCGCGCGCAGCAGAATTTCGCCGCGGGCCATGTCGGACCCCGCATAGGAGATGAACTGGCCGTGCGTCACCGCGCGGCGCAGGTCGATAGCCTCTCCCGCAGGCTCCGTCTGCTCGATCATGACGATGGCATCGGCGCCGCGCGGTACAGGGCCGCCGGTGGCGATGGGCGTCGCGGTGCCCGGCGTCACCACGAGATTCGGGAAGACGCCGCAGGCAATCTGCTCGGCATTGAGCGCGAGGCGAACGGGATTGGATTCGCCCGCGTCCGTGACATCGCTGGCACGCAGGGCGAAGCCGTCCACGTTCGAGCGGTCAAACGGCGGCACATCGACAGGCGTGACCACATCCTGCGCGAGCGCACAGCCGAGCGCGTGAGCGAGAGGCCGCATTTCCTGCGGGATTTCGCGCGGAAACAGCGCGGCATCGAAACGCGCGATGGCCTCCTCACGCGAAAGAATGGTGAGGAACTGATCCTGCGCGATGCCGTCGCGGGGGGCTGACGTGTCGTTCATGCGAAGGCTCATGCTTGGGAACGGAGGGAACGCGCGGAAATCGTTTCGCCGGGTGCATGCCCCTCGCTGCCCGCAGGGACGAGGCAGACATGCGTCGCCTGCGCGAGGCGATGCAGCGGCAGATCGCCTGACGCAATTGGGGTGAATTGACCGCGCTCGCGCATCAGCAGGACGAACTCGGCCATGCCGACCTGCGAGGCTATTTTGCGGGTCAATGGCAGGGATATCTCGGCGCGGGGCGCGCGGGCGCTCAGAATATCCAACGCGGGATCGACCAGCGCCCAGAAGGCCGCGAGCGCGTGGTCGGGGCTGCCGGGCAGCGCGATGACGGGGCGGCCAGCAACGCGCGCCAGCGCTGCCGAGCGGCCGGGCAGCATTGCGATCCCATGCGCGAGCAGCGTGCCGCGTTTGGCCAGCGTTTGGATGGTGGCGTCGTGACGGCCAGCGCCAGTGCCTCCGATGGTGAGCAGCAGGTCTGCATCGATGGTGGTGAGGGTGTCGAACATCGCGTCCGCACCCCAGTCTTGCGCGCTCATCAGTGTGCCGTAGGCGCCTGCATCGTCGAGAAGGCGGAGAATGAGCTGGGCCGTCGTCTCAGCGCCATCGCGCGCGGGCGTGTCGATCAGCAGGACACGCGGACGGCGCACCATGACTGTCTCGACTCCCGCGCCTCGCAGCACCAGCAGATCGAGCGCCCCGAGGTTTTGTCCTTCGCGCAACGGGCTTGTGCCAGCCGCGAGATCTTCCCCAGCGCGGCGGATGTTCTCGCCCGGATAGGCTTCGACCGAAACCTGCGCGTGGCCAGTCAGAAGTTCCAGCCCTTGTGGATCGATCACGCAATCGCAGCCATCAGGCAATGCATCGCCAAGGTCCACCCAGACCGGCGGCTTGGCCAGCATCACAGGCGAAAAGGGAGAGGCGCCCGCAAGATCGCGCGCGCACATGGCCCAGCCGTCGCGTGTGGCACGGGCGCGTTGCGGCACGAGCGCCGCGAAGGGTGGCATGGGGGCGGAGATGAGGCCCTGGGCTTCCGCCACCGGCACGTTTCTTGGCGCAACGGGGGCCAGCCCCGCAAGCAGCAGGGCGCGCGCGGCATCCAGCGAGGTCAGGGCCGGAGGCAGGTCCTGACGCTCATGTGTCCCTAGGCTGTCATGTGCAGCGGCTGTCATGACGGCGATGGTGTACAGGCCAGCGCCGCCTTTGCAACCTCCGATCAAAGGCTCAGGATTTTTGAGCGGGATCGGCATTGGGGAAGAACAATTGACGTCCGTCGATCTTGTAGTTGGCAATGGTCGCCTGCCCCTCGGGCGAGAGCACGTAATCGACGAAGGCTTGGCCGAGCGCGACCTTCACGTCGGGATGCTTGGCAGGGTTCACCAGAATGACGCCGTACTGGTTGAAGAGGTGCTTGTCGCCTTC
>JAQGKN010000112.1 GCA_028290085.1 Hyphomicrobiales bacterium | reverse complement strand
ATGACTTCGACAACGTCATGCGGTCCTTCTCCGGCCTCATCGAGGACTCCTTCCATCGCGCCGAGACCCGGGCTCGCGAGATTGGCACGTTCCTCTCCGAATCGACGGAATCGGTTGTCGGCATGATCGACACGCAGTTCGAAGAAGTGCGTGCGACCAGCGGCAAGGAACGCGAGCGCACGGCAGCTGCCCTGCGCGCCGCCTACGAGCAAGCCAATACCGAGATGAACCAGATCTTCGGTTCGGCCATCGAACGCTTCAAGGCCTCCGCCGCCGAGATGCGTGGTGTCTCCGGCGAGATCCAGCGCGAGCTGGAAACAACCCGCCAGGAGCTGCGTCGCGGCGCCGTTGAACTGCCCCGTGAGACTGCGGAGCAGGCCTCGGCCATGCGCCGTGTCGTCGCCGAGCAGATCAAGGCACTGAACGAGCTGACGGATATCGTCGCCCGCTCGGGACGCGCCTACGATGTGGCAGAGCCCGCCGCCGTCCAGCGTCGCCCGGAACCAGCTCGCATCGCAGAGCCGGTGCGTGCCCCCGAGCCCCGCCAGGAGACGTTCCGCCACGTCGAACCGTCGCGGATCGTTGAGCCCTATCGCGCCGAGACTTTCAGAGCAGAAGAGCCGGCCCCGGTTCGTCGGCCCGTCTCGCCTCCGGCCCCTCGCCCGGCACCGCCGGCCGCTGCTGCCGAACGCGGTACCGGCTGGCTATCGGACCTGCTCGCCCGCGCCTCACGCGACGAAGCCACAGAGGCTCCCCGCACTGCAGGCGCCCGCGCCAAGAGCCTGGAGCCGCTGGATACGATCTCGCTCGATATCGCCCGCATGATCGACCACGACGCTTCCGTCGATCTTTGGGACCGCTACAACCGTGGCGAGCGGAACGTCTTCTCCCGCCGGCTCTACACGCCACAGGGACAGCAGACCTTCGACGAAATCCGCCGCCGCTATCGTGCAGATGCTGAGTTCCACGACACGGTCGATCGCTACACGACCGAATTCGAGCGCCTGCTCGGAGAAGTCAGCCGCGAGGACCGCGATGGCATGCTGACGCGCACCTACCTGACCTCCGAAACCGGCAAGGTCTACACGATGCTGGCACACGCAGCTGGCCGCTTCGACTGAAGCTGGGCTCTTTCTGCCAGACAAAAAAGGCGCGGCTTCGGCCGCGCCTTTTGCGTTTGTAGCGCTCGCCTGAAGTTGACCGAGAGTTAGGCTGGAGCCACCGCACCCGTCTCGAGCAACACCAACGTCGTCATTGCGAGGAGCGAAGCGACGCGGCAATCCAGAAGTCGCGAGATCGCTCTGGATTGCTTCGCTACGCTCGCAATGACGGCAACGAGTGTCGTGCTCGTGTCTGGCGTAGGTCTCAACAGTGAAAAGCGCGATTTTACGTCGCAGTCCCGGTTAATCACGCGAGAGCGCTCGGCGAGCCTCTATTTCAGACGCGTGTGCCGGCCCAAGCCACGATCTGGCGTAGCACGTTGTTCGACGCGGCATCGAGCGCCACAGTGGCAGCAACTCCATCAGCGGTGGAACCTGGCACCTGCGCGGAGAAGATCTGCGCGGCAGCAATGCGGCCAGCGGGCGTCAGCACTTTCACGGAGAGCTCGACCACTGCCTGCCCCGTCGGAATGTCCATCTCGAAACGGCGGATTTCCCAGTTCAAACTATAATCGGCGCTGAGCCCGTCGCCGGGACGCCCCACGGACTTCAACAAACGAGCGTTCTCGAACGTCTGGATCAAGCGCGTCTGCAACAGACGCGGCAGACGATCCGACCATTGGGCGCCCGCGAGAACCGTGACTGCGGAAGGCGCGCTGCGCACAACGATGCGATCGCCATCGATCGGGCTTGGCGCGGTGGGCTCGGTCACCACCAGGACGCCGCGCAGAGCCCGCGCCTTAACGTTGGATGAGGGGGCGGAAATGTCGAAGGTGGCCAGCGGAGCGCTACCGCAGGCCGAGAGAAGCGCAACAAGGACAAGCGCACCAGATGCTCGCGCAAGGCGCTGCATGGCCCGCGTCCGAACTTTCATCACACTAGGGGGACTTTGAATCACGCGAACACTCCGGGCGCCCGATTCTCATGCGCAGCTGCATCAGAACAGCAGCACGCCAAATGACGCAAGCTCGGCATGTTACTCATGCCTGAGCTTTCAATCCGCTGCGCTTTTTACGTCACGCTAACGCCCGGAATATTCAGGAACTGCAGGCTTGGATCCAAAGATCAGCTGCTGCGGATTCTTGCCGAGAGAACGAACCGTGCGGTTGATCTCGTCCAGTGTCTTGCGGCCATCGACCGCCAGCGTCTCATATTGCTTGAGTCCAGGCCCGGTGAAACGATTGATGCCGGTCGTGATCTCTTTCGTGCGCTCGTCGAGATTGTCGGCAAGCTTGCGGATCGCCTTCGCGGCCTCGCCGACATCCGAGAACATCCCCTTCGAGCCGGGGCCACCGAGGAAGCTTTGCACGGAGGCCAGAACACCGTCGATCTTGTCAGCCGAGGCATTGAGCTTGGCTGTCAGCTGCGTGGTATTGGCCATGATCTGGTCGGCATTGCTGCGGTTCTTGTCGAGCACCGATGCGAAGCGATCAACGGAGTCCACGGCATTGGCGATCTTCTTGGGATCGACCGCCTTGGTGATATCGGCGGCGCTGTTCAGGATGCCGTCGAGCTTGCCGGTCTGCTGACCCAGGTCCCGCGCAACCTTCGATGCATCTGCCATGAAGGAGTCGATGTTCTTCGAGTTCTTGGCCAGCGCGGACGAGAAGTCGTTCGCGTTGCTGACGATGCTGCGCACTTGCGCCGGATCGACAGCCGTCACCAATTTATCGACATCGCCGGCAAGAACGTCGAGGCGCGTGGCCAGCGGCTTGATGGTGCGGCCAAGGTCCGCCATGCCGGACATGAAGTCCTTGATGCCACCTGAGTCTTGCGCAAGCGCTTCGGTGAAGACCTGCACGTTCTGCACTGTCTTGCTGATTGCTTCGGAATTGGTTGTGAGCAAAGCATCTGCTTTGTTCAACAGGCCGTCGACCTTGGAAGACAGGTTCTGCACGGTCTCGACGAGATTCTGGAAGTCGGAACGTTCAGCCCGGATCTCAGCCATATCCGTGCCCTCGGCCTTCAAACGCGGCGCATCGGCGGAGCCACCGGTAAGCGCGATGGACCCCACGCCCGTGAGGCCCTGGTATTCAAGGCGCGCGCGCGTATCCGTCTTGACGGGGGTGCGGCGATCGACGTCGATGATCGCAAAAACCTCACGCGGATCGGGAGCAAAATCGATGTTGGTGACTTCGCCGACCTTCAGGCCGTTGAACAGAACCTGCGAGCCGCGCGTCAGGCCCGAGACGGAGCTGGAAAACACGATGCGATAGGTATCGCGGCCAGATTGCTTGCTGGAGCCGGAAAACCAGAAAACGAACATAAACGCAGCGGTCACCACGGCCAGGGTGAAGGCGCCGATCAGGGCGTAATTGGCTCTCGTCTCCATGCTGCTTTGTTGATCCTGTTACGTCGCGAGAACAAAGGTTTCCGCAAATCAATCCGGCGAATCGCGCATATAGTCCGGTCGAAGGTTAGGCGACATTCGCAGTCTTTCATGGCGCTTTCAAGGGCGCCCGGCGGCACCGTTTAGCCCTTGTTTTCACGCCTTTGTGCCCGCTCTCCGTGAAAATACGCCTGCAGCCACGGGTGCTTCTCGCGCAGGATTTCCTCGATGGTTCCGGTCGCGATCACGCGACGGTCCGCAAGCGCGGCTATGCGGTCGCAAATCGAGTACAAACTGTCGAGGTCATGCGTCACCATGAAGACGGTCAGGCCCAGCGTCTTTTGAAGCGTCGCAATAAGCTGGTCGAACTCGGCCGCACCAATCGGATCAAGGCCGGATGTCGGCTCGTCGAGGAACAGGATTTCCGGGTCGAGCGCCAATGCGCGCGCCAAAGCAGCACGCTTGATCATGCCGCCCGACAGTTCCGAGGGGAATTTTTCGGCGGCATCCGCATTGAGGCCGACCATCTCGATCTTCAAAAGTGCCAGCTCATCCATGAGCCCCTGCGAGAGATCGAGATATTCGCGCATCGGCACCTGGATGTTCTGGCGCACGGT
>JAQGKN010000093.1 GCA_028290085.1 Hyphomicrobiales bacterium | reverse complement strand
TGCGAACCCATTCGTCCTGAAGGAGGCTCGCCCCGCTGAAAAGCGCCCGTGGCCGCGCCTCCGGCCCGGCGGAGGCCATCGCCGTGACGCGGGTCGCATGGGCGATGTCGGGGGCCGCTGAGGCGTTCGTGGGAGACATGAGTGCCAAGGCCGCGGCGAGACACAGAGTGACTCTGGAGGGCTCAGACCTGATCACGATGCCGAAATCGGAGCCCTCGGGTTTCCAGATACAGGTCATGCTCTTCCCTGATTCTCTCACGGTCCCAACGGCATGTTTCCGCGATTGAGGACGAGGCTTCAAGCGCAACCATAGTGAGTATTCTCGCGTGAAGGCGTGCGCCACCGCACATCGCGCAGGCCGCGAGTCGGCGAGCTTCGAGCCATGGCCGTTGGGGCCGAAAACTAGAAGGGGTTCCAAATGATCAGGACAGCTCATCTGCGCGCAGCCATTCTCGCCATTGCCGCTCTGGGCGCGGCTCCCGTGTCGGCGGCCGGTCTCGGTGGCGTCGTTAGCGCGGCGGCCACGGGCGCTGCCGGTGTCGGCGGCGCGGTCGGGCTCGGCGGTTCCGGACCGATCGGTGGTCTCGGCGGTGGACTCAGCAATAGCCTAGGCGGCGGGGGCGGCGGCAATGGCGTGCTCGGCGCCACGCTCAGCAGCAATGGTCTGACCTCAGGTGTCGGCTCCAACTCCGGCCTACCGCTATCGTCCGGCGGCAATGGACTGGGTGGCGGACTCGGCGGCGGTCGCGCCTGGGGCACATTCGACGAGACGAAATCAGCGCTCGCCGGCAAGGCGCGCCCGGTCACCAGCCGTCTCGGCCAGACCACAGGCGGCCCGCTGGGCGGCGGAGCGGCTGGAGACTCGACAAGCGGCGCAGGCGTGAAAAAGGCGCTGAACGGCGTTGTGCTCTCTCGCGGCTTCGCCTTGCCCACGCAAGCCGCCCCCCAGGCCAAGGCCCATGCGAAAGCGCGCGGCAACGCCACGGCAAACACGGCGGTCACGACGAAGCCGGCGAAAGTCTCCGCCAACGGCAATGTTTCCGGCAGCGTTCAGGCCACACGCTGACGGTGACGGCTCTCTCCCTTCACGGAGAGAGCCGCTCAGTCCAGCACGCTGCTGTGACGGGAGAATAGGGCGGCCGCGCCCAAGCCAACGGCAGCGAGCACGCATGCGTTGATTGCCAGCATCGGGCCGGTCCCGATCAGGTGCATGCCATTTCCGAAGACAATCGGGCCGATGGCCTGACCGAGGAAGAAGGAGAAGGCGTGCATCGAAAAGGCCGAGGCGCGTGCCTCCGGCGCCAGCGAGGCAACCTCGGTCTGCACGGAATTGTGCAGCATCACGAAGCCGAAGCCGAGCATGGTGAAGAGCGCAACCAGCACTGGCCAGCCGGGAATGAAGGCGGCGCCTGCGATGGCCACCGCGCCGATAACGCCGCCAGACGCCATCATCTGGATGCGGCTCAGCCGCTTCATCAGCACTGTCAGCGCAAAGGAATAGAGCAGGCCGCCGATCCCGATGCCGGCAATCACGAAGCCCGCCTCGCGCGGGCCGCCGAGTTTGGCCTGTTCCAGAATTTCGCCCACGTAGGGCGTCGCGCCATAGATCGCGATGGCCTCGATGAACACGGTGCCGAAGCAGAGCCAGGATTTTGGATTGGCGAATACCAGCCTGTAGCGGCCGAGTGCGCCGCCGATGCTGAAGCGCGGACGTTCCACCGTTTTCGGTTCACGCAGTTTCCATGTCGCGCCAAGGGCTGCCGTGAAAGCCACAGCCGCGCTCAGCAGGAAGAACCCCCGCCAGCCGACCGATACGGCCAACAGCCCCGCGAGGCTCGACGCGAAAACCTGTCCGATGAGGGTCACTGAGAGAAAGCGGGCAATCGCGAGCTGACGCTCGTTGGGTGGAAAGCGGTCGCCAATCAGCGCCATGGCGACTGGCATGGTGCCGCCACCCGCAAGCCCGCCGATGAAGCGCATGCCGAGCAGCGCTTCGAACGATGGCGAAAACGCGCCCACGATCAGCGTTCCGGTCAGCACCCACAGGCAGATGATGAGCACGCGGCCTTTGCCGAAGACATCGCCGAGCGGCCCGAGAATCGGCTGCCCGAGCGCGAAAGGCAGGGCGTAGAAGGACGAGAGCAAGGCTGCCGACGTCACCGGTACCATGAAATCGCGGGCGACGGCTGTTACCAGCGGGTCCATCGACCGATAGGCGACAGTGCTCGCGAGTCCGCAAAGGCTGATGATGAAAAGAATCAAGGGTAATATCCGCTCAGATGCGGTTCACCCGCCCATTCCTTGGTGCTACGCGACGCGCCGCAGCCTGTCCATCATTGGGCCCTGCTGAAAGCGCAGGGCGCTATGCGCCAGGCGCAGGACACGTTTTATGGAGACGGGACGAGAACGCCACGCCCCTGCATTGCGGTGACGCCAACGCCGACCGTCAGATGCTCCGTCACGGCGAAATCGACGCCCGCGCCGACGCTGGTCAAAGCGCGCGTTCCAGAGCCGCCGCCGAAAAGGTTGTTCAGCGAATCGCCCGCGTTGGGCATGCCGGTGCCAAAACCCGACGTCGGTCGCGCGAGGCCGATGCCCGCGGTCACATAGGGTTGGACGCGTCCCATATCGTAGCCGAGCTTCACGTTGGTCATCGCAAAATCGAAGCCGCGCGAAGGGCCGCGCGTGGCGAACGACGGCATGTAGCCCGCGCTCGCCGTCATCCCCAGCACCAGATGATTGTCGAAGGCCTGCGAGTAGCCGATGAAGGCATCGCCTCCGACGCGGCCTTTTGCGCCCTTGGACGAGATCGCCATGATTTCGCTGCCGAAGGTGAAGCCGGTCCAGGGGCTCTTCGTCTGTCCGTCGAGCTGCGGATTGCGGGCGAATGTCGGCAAGGCGAAGGGCTCGTCGGCGCGCGCCGTCCCGATGCTCACAGCCAGCGCGAGGCAGCTCAGGGTGACGAAACGATAGGCTGGCATCCGCGCCATCTTGATCTCCGAACTCGATGTGCCAAGCTTGATCCCGCAACTACGGCACGAGCAGGGCAAGGTAACATACAAGCCCATATCTCGGCACGAAACGTGTTGCCGTCATTGCGAGCGAAGCGAAGCAATCCAGTACGTTCCAGCGTCTCCTGGATTGCCGCGTCGCTACGCTCCTCGCAATGACGATGCCCGTCGGCTAGGGCCTGAACCCCTCGAAAACCATCTGGTCGGCGTAAAGACGGGCGGCCTCCGCCTGCTCCGGGCGGCGCACGGTCCATGTCATCACGGGCAAACCCATGGCGCGGCAGAGCGTAGGGACTGCGTGGGGCAGGTCGCCGCAATGCCACGAGAGGAAGTCGGGGCGCGTCAGCGGCCAATGGGTGAGCCCGGTCATGTCGCGTCGCGCCTTTTCACTCAGCATCGGCCATTCGCCGTCCGCGTAGCTCGCCTCGGCGAC
>JAQGKN010000085.1 GCA_028290085.1 Hyphomicrobiales bacterium | reverse complement strand
GATCGACTGGCTCTATGGCGATGGCGCGCGGCATGTCTTCCCCGAAGCGCACGAGGCGTTTCTCGGGCATTTGCCGGAGCAGCATCGCGGCGATCCCATTGCTGCCTACCACCGGCTTCTGACGAGTGGCGACGAGGAGACCGAACTCGCCGCAGCCAGCGCGTGGTGCGCCTATGAGGGGCAGATGTTGACCCTCCTGCCGCGTGGATATGTCGGCGGCTCAGGCTTCGTCAGCCCGCATACGCGCGCTCTGGCGCGGATCGAGGCGCATTATTTCGTCAACAAGAGCTTCATGGAAGAAGGCGAGATCCTCGCGAAGGCATCGCGCCTTGCGGGTCTTCCCGGCGTGATCGTGCAGGGCCGCTACGATGCCGTGACGCCGCCTGTCACAGCCTATGAGTTGTACCGGGCATGGCCCGGCTCGACGCTCGATATCGCGCCCGACGCCGGACACGCCACGGTCGAGCCCAGCGTGCTGCGCCGGATCATTGCCGCGACGGATCGTTTCGGACAAGTGTGAGGGCGCTTTTCAGCGCCCCCGCTTCCACGGCACGATGAAGCGCTCGAGTTCGGTGATCGCCAGCGAGAAGGCGATGCCGAGGATCGCGATCACGAGAAGGCCGACATACATCGTCTCGACCGAGAGAATTTCCCAGGCGTTCCACATCATGTAGCCGAGGCCGCTCTTGGCGCCGACGATTTCGGCCAGCGAGATCAAGACGAGGCCCAGACCGATGCCCAGCCGCACGCCGGTGAGGATCAGCGGCATAGCGCCGGGCAGCGCCACCGTGCGGAACACCTGCCAGCGGCTCGCACCGAAATTGCGGCTGACATCGAAGTGGATCTTGTTGATTTCCAGCACGCCCGCCATCGAGTTGATGACGATCGGATAGAAGATGCCGATGGCCACCATGACGATCTTGGAGGCTTCGCCGAGACCGCAAATGAGAAGAACCAGAGGCAGGATAGCGCTTTTGGGAATCGGATAGGTCGCCGAGATGAGCGGCTCCACCACCATGCGCAGGGTGCGATTGAGGCCCATGGTGACGCCGAGGATCAGAGCCGGGACGCCGCCGAAAAGGAAGCCCCAGATCAGGCGCTGCATACTGGCCCAGAAGTTGATCCAGAGAGATCCATTCTTGGCGAGCACGATCAGCTGGTCGAAAATCTTGGACGGCGCCGGGAAGAAGCGAACGTCGATAAAGCCCGCCTGTGCCGCGATTTCCCAGATCAGCAGCAGGAAGACGGGCGAGGCGAAGTTCAGCAGGCGCTCGACGGTCTCGCGCTGGATGCGAAAGGAGGGCGCAGTCGTGCGGGCCTTCTGTACGGCATTGGTCATTTCGCGCTTCCTTCGTCCTGTGCTCGGGCGCGTTGCACCTCGTCGCGCAAATGACCCCAAATCGAGTAGACGAGTTCGCCGTAAGCGGGCTGCGCACGCAGCTCCAGCACGCGGCGGGGCCGCTCGAAGGGAACGTCGACGATCAGCTTGGAGCGGCCGGGATGGGCCGTCATGATCATGATGCGATCACCCAAGGTTACGGCCTCGTCGACCGAATGGGTGATGAACATGACCGTCTTGCGCGTCTCTTCCCAGATGCGCAGCAGCTCTTCCTGCAACAGGATCTTGTTCTGCTCGTCGAGCGCCGAGAAGGGCTCGTCCATCAGCAGGATGTCGGGATCGTTGGCGAAGGCGCGCGCAATCGAGACGCGCTGGCGCATGCCGCCCGACAGCTGATGGGGATAGGAATCGTGGAAGCGCGAGAGGCCGGTGCGCTGCAGATAATGGCCTACGACATCGCGAATTTCACCCGCGGGACGGCGGCGCATCCGCAGGCCATAGGCCGCGTTCTCAAACACCGTCATCCACGGGAACAGGGAGTCGCCCTGAAACACCATGGAATTGCTCGGGCGGCCTTTGGTCGGCGCAGTGATCTCCAGCGAGCCGCCGGAGCGTTCTTCGAGCCCGGCCAGAATGCGCAGCAAGGTCGTCTTGCCGCAGCCCGACGGGCCGACAATCATGAAGAAGCAGCCTTCGGGAACATCGAGATTCATCGGCTCGAGCGCGACGAAGGGGCCCGATTTGGTCTCGAAGACCTTGGACAAGTCGCGCAGGCGGATTTTGACATCCGCGGCCGCGACAGGGTCACGCGTCAATGTGTCAGACATGGGTGGCCCTGCGTCTTGGGAGAGGTCGAGCCGAAGCTACGAAGCGCTGCGATGGAATCGTGCGCGCACGGCTGCAAATCTGGCACCTGTCGTCCCTCCTGTCGCTTGATGGCCGCTTTGCGGCCTCTCGTCGCCGGCTTCGTCCGGGAGCGAAAAGCTCCCGGTGGCCATGCTGACGTCTGTGGTCTTCTTGGATAGCTGAGAACAAGGGGCATCTGCAACAGGCTGTTTTGAGCCTTAGCGTGCGATCCCGTGTCCTGCCTCAGCTCGGATCGAAATCCGCGGGGTCAAAATCCCGGTGGGTCGAGCAGAACTCGCAGGTGACGCCGATGCGGCCGTCGTCGCCGACCATGTCGTGGCGTTCCTTGGGCGTGAAGCCCTTCAGCATGTCCGAGATGCGCTCGCGCGAGCAGCGACAGGCATCCTGCACGGCCTGCGCCTCGAACACCTTGACGCCGCGCTCGTGGAACAGGCGATAGAGCAACCGCTCGCTGGACAAAGTGGGATCGACCAGTTCGTGATCCTCGACAGTCCCCGCCAGCGCCTTGGCCTCGCTCCACGCATCGTCGTCGTTGAAGCTTGACGAGATCTCCGCACCCTCGGGAGCGTCGCCAGGGTGGAGGTCTGCCTGCCGCAGTCGGTCAGTGGAATGGGGCAGGAACTGCACAATCAGGCCGCCTGCGCGCCAATGCGTACCCTGCGCCGTCACGTTTTCGGCGACGGCCAGACGCACGAGCGTCGGGATCTGCTCGGACTGGCGGAAATACTGATGCGCCGCATCTTCCAGCCCCTGCCCTTCCAGGGGCACCACACCCTGGTAGCGGGACATGTCGTTGCCCTGGTCGATGGTCAGCGCCAGAGTGCCGGAGCCGAGCAATTGAGCAGGCAGAGCGCTGTCTTCAGCGATGGCCTTTTCGAGGGCGGCCGCGTCGTAACGCGCGAAGGCCCGCACACGATCTGGCGCGTCGAAATCGACGACGAGCATGTCAATGACGCCATCGGTGCGCGTCTGCAGCTGGAAACGCCCCTCGAATTTCAAGGATGAGCCGAGCAGCACGGTGAGTACCGCAGCTTCACCGACAAGGCGTGCAACCGCCGTCGGATAGCCGTGACGGGCGAGGATCTGGTCGACTGACGCGCCGAGGCGCACGACGCGGCCGCGCGTCTCCAGCGGCTCGACGACGAAGGGCAGCACCACATCGTCCCGCCCCTGATCCGAAACTGGCCTTGAAGCGAGATCCATCACGACGCCTGTGCTCCCAGGCACCATGCGAGCACGCCCTTCTGCG
>JAQGKN010000055.1 GCA_028290085.1 Hyphomicrobiales bacterium | reverse complement strand
ATCGATCAAACTATGGCGCGCGAGCTGGTCCAGAATGTGGTCGAAAAAGCCGATGCCCGTACGGACCGACGATATGCCGGACCCGTCGAGCTTGACCGTCGCCTTGATGTCGGTTTCGCGCGTTTTGCGCGAAAGGGTGGCGGAACGCATGCTGATATCCTCGATGGTTCGAGCGGCTTCTAGCAAGCCTAGTGCCGCATGGCTACCACCCCCTTGCGATGGCCGGCCTCGATTTATAGATCCGTGTTCCGCCTTCTGGTGCCGCATCACTCTGTCAGGTCAGACACCCCTATGCAGAACACGCCGTCCGGGTCTCCCCCCACTTGGCACGCCACGACCATTTTGATGGTTCGAAAAGGAGGGCACACGGTCATCGGCGGCGATGGTCAGGTCAGTCTCGGGCAGACGATTATCAAGGGCAATGCCCGAAAAGTCCGCAGATTGGGCAAAGGGGATGTCATAGCTGGCTTTGCGGGAGCTACGGCTGATGCATTTGCACTCTTCGAGCGACTGGAAACCAAGCTCGAACAATATCCTGGTCAGCTTCTTCGTGCCTCTGTCGAACTCGCCAAGGATTGGCGCACAGATCGATATTTACGCCGTCTCGAAGCCATGATGCTGGTGGCGGATGCATCGGTCGGGCTTGTCCTGACCGGAACCGGGGACGTCCTGGAGCCGGAAATGACGCCGCACGGAGCGGTCATGGCGATTGGGTCCGGGGGAAATTATGCGCTGGCCGCCGCCCGCGCGCTCCTTCCGGTCGAGGCCGACCCGGAGCGGATTGTTCGCTCTTCGATGCAGATCGCCGCTGAGATTTGTGTGTACACCAACGGCAATCTCGTAATCGAGACAATCGGTGCGCGTTGATCGCTCGGCAACCAATAAACGGGAACCCAAATGACCGATTTTTCGCCGCGCGAGATCGTTTCTGAATTGGATCGCTTCATCGTCGGTCAGAACGACGCGAAGCGGGCTGTCGCCGTCGCACTCCGAAATCGCTGGCGGCGCCTGCAATTGCAAGGGCCGATGCGTGAGGAGGTGTTGCCGAAAAACATTCTGATGATTGGGCCGACGGGCTGCGGCAAAACGGAGATAGCTCGTCGCTTGGCGAAACTTGCCGCCGCGCCCTTTCTCAAGGTTGAGGCGACGAAATTCACAGAAGTTGGATATGTCGGCCGCGACGTTGAACAGATCGTTCGCGACCTTCTCGAAATTGGTATTTCTCTCGTCAAGGAACGCAAGCGAAAGGCCCTAGTCGCCAAGGCACAGGCTGCCGCGGAAGAGCGCATTCTCGACGCTCTCGTCGGCAAAACGGCCTCCGCGGCTACGCGAGATAGCTTTCGTCGCAAATTGCGTATGGGCGAGCTCGATGACAAGGAGGTCGAGATCGAACTGGCGCAGCAGGCCCAGGGAATGCCGATGTTCGAGCTTCCCAACATGCCGGGCTCCTCGGTCGGCGCCATTTCCATAGGCGACATATTTGGCAAGGCCCTCGGGACGCGCACCAGGACGTTGCGAACTTCTGTGAAAGAGGCTTACGAGCCCCTCATTTCTGAAGAAAGCGACAAGCTGCTCGATCAGGATCAGGTCGTCCAGGAAGCCATTCGCGAAGTCGAAAACAACGGAATCGTTTTTCTCGATGAAATCGACAAAATCTGTGCTCGCGAACACCGTGGCGGAGCCGACGTGTCGCGCGAAGGCGTCCAGCGCGACCTGCTGCCACTCATCGAGGGCACGAACGTCGCAACCAAACATGGGACGGTGAAGACCGACCACATCCTCTTCATCGCATCAGGCGCGTTTCACATCGCAAAACCCTCCGACCTGCTTCCGGAATTGCAGGGGCGACTTCCCATCCGGGTCGAACTCCGCCCTCTCGTCCAAGAGGACTTCCGTCGCATCCTCGTCGAGACGGAAGCGAGCCTCGTGAAGCAATATGTTGCCCTCCTTCAGACCGAGGACGTGTCGCTCGAATTCACCAGCGATGGGATTGATGCGCTGGCGCGCATGGCTGTGCAGGTTAACTCAACCGTCGAAAACATCGGCGCGAGGCGGCTTCAGACCATCATGGAAAAGCTGTTGGAGGACGTCAGCTTCACAGCTCCGGACCGCGCCGGCCAGACGGTCATCATCGACGGCCCTTTCGTGGAGCACCAGATCGCGGATCTTGCCAAAAACGCCGATCTCAGCCGCTTCATCCTATAGGCGACCCGCCGGCGGCCCGGGGTCACTTGCCAGAGGCCTAGCGCTTTTGCGATAAGGCTCGCCTTGGAGATCGGCGGAGTTTCGTCCCCACATGCAAACATTCCCGCAGCTCGTCTTTTCCGGCGTCCAGCCGACCGGCAATTTGCATCTGGGCAATTATCTCGGCGCGATCACGAAATTCGTGGCGCTCCAGGATACGCACGACTGCATCTACTGCGTGGTCGACCTTCATGCGATCACAGTAGCGCAGAAGCCCGCGGAGCTGACCTCGAACATTCGGGAGGTCACCGCCGCCTTCATCGCGGCAGGCATCGATCCCCGCAAGCACATCGTGTTCAACCAGAGCCAGGTCGCGGAACATGCGGAACTGGCCTGGATTTTCAATTGCGTGGCGCGCATGGGTTGGCTCAATCGCATGACGCAATTCAAGGAGAAGGCCGGTAAGGACCGTGAGAACGCGTCTGTGGGCCTCTACGCCTATCCAACCCTCATGGCCGCCGACATCCTCGTCTATCGCGCGACGCATGTGCCGGTTGGCGAAGACCAGAAGCAGCATCTGGAACTGGCGCGTGACATCGCACAGAAGTTCAACAATGATTTCGTCTCTGGAAATCCGGCCTTTGCCGAGGGCGAAACATTTTTCCCGCTCCCGGAGCCACTCATCCAAGGGCCGGCGACGCGCGTGATGAGCCTGCGCGAGGGATCGAAAAAAATGTCGAAGTCCGATCCGTCGGACAATTCGCGCATCAATCTCGCCGACGACGCCGATACGATTGCCCAGAAAATTCGCAAGGCCAAGACCGATGCGGACGCGCTGCCGTCGGCGATCGAGGGTTTGGCCGGGAGACCGGAGGCTGACAATCTGGTCGGTATTTATGCAGCGCTCGACGAGCGTACTAAGCTCGACGTGCTGCAGCAGTTCGGGGGTGGCAATTTCTCGACGTTCAAAGCCGCCCTCATCGATCTTGCAGTTGCCAAGCTCTCCCCGATCGGGACCGAGATGCGCCGCCTGCAGGCGGATACGACCTACATTGATTCCGTTCTGCGGGACGGGGCCAACCGGGCCCGCGTACGTGCGTCCGAGACAATGACGGCGGTACGCGACATCATGGGTTTTGTGCGCTGACCAAGGCGCATATGCATCCTGCACCATTGATCTTCGGGGGGCTGAGGTCTTATCTGCCTGTGAGGTCTCATTGAGAGATCGCCATCCGACGCCGGCCTTGAACCGGACGCTGGGAGATTGTCATGTTCATCCAGACCGAAGCCACGCCTAATCCCGCGACCTTGAAATTCCTGCCCGGGCGAGAAGTCTTGCCCAACGGAACAATGGAGATGAGCGACGCAGCAAGCGCCGCCAAATCACCCTTGGCAGGCGCGATTTTCGCGATCCCGGGCGTTTCCGCCGTGTTTTTCGGTTCGGACTTCATCTCCGTCAGCAAGTCCGATGGTGATTGGCAGCACCTCAAGCCCTCCATTCTGGGCGCGATCATGGAACACTATGTGTCCGGCTTGCCGCTTCTCGCCGAAGAACATACGGGCAGCCCCGCGCACGCAGGAGAGCAGGACGAGTTCTTCGCGCCAGAGGATGCCGAGACGGTCGCCACCATCAAGGAGCTGCTTGAGACGCGCATTCGTCCGGCAGTCGCGGGTGACGGAGGCGACATCACGTTCCGCGGGTTCCGGGACGGCACGGTCTATCTCGCCATGAAAGGCGCCTGCTCTGGTTGCCCATCTTCGACGGCTACGCTCAAGAATGGTATTCAGAACCTTCTCAAGCATTTTCTGCCAGACGTTCAGTCCGTTGAGCAGATTTGATCGAAAAATTCAGGGTTTCCGGGAGTAATGCGGCGCAATGAAGATCCTGGCTATCGACACCGCGCACCCCGCGGTTTCGGTCTGTTTGCTCTCCGGGCAGCTTGGTGAGCTGCTTGCGCTCGAAACCATGCCCATGGTTCGCGGTCATTCTGAAGCTCTGCTACCACTGATCGAGCGTGTGATGGCAGCCAGTGGGCTGGCATTCGACGCCTTGGACAGGATCGCGGTTGTCGTCGGTCCGGGATCGTTTACGGGAATCCGAATCGGCATCGCAGCTGCCAGGGCCATCGGGCTTGCCTGCGATATCCCGGTCGTCGGAGTGTCATCGCTCTCTGCCTTTGCAGCTCCGCTGATTGGTCGAAGCGGGGGCGCTGTCATTGCGGCGGGCGTAGACGCCAAGCATGGCCATATCTACGTGCAGGGATATGGTCCCCAGGGGCAAAACATCCTCGCGCCACGCTTGGCCACAGTGCGCGACGCCGTACGAGCTTTGGGATCCGGTCCGCTACAGCTCACCGGGTCTGGCGCGCCGATGATGGCAATCGAGGCTTGGTCGATGGGCATAGAGGCCGACGTGGTCGGCCAGACCGTAGCCCCCGACATCGCTTTCGTAGCCCACTTGGGAACGCTGGCCGATCCCTCGAAAAATCTGGCGCGGCCCTACTACCTCAAACCGCCGGACGCTCAGCCTCAAACCAAGGGCCTCATCGCCCGCGTCACGAGCTGAGTATATGCGCTGGCCGACATTCTGGCGCAGATCCGGCCGGACGATGCGGCGGCTGGACCCGGCCTGGGCTTCTGCCTGCGCAGCCATTCACAAAACCGCCTTCGCACGCCCCTGGGGCGTGAACGAAGTCGAGCAACTGATCTCGCAGCGCGAATGTATATCGGACGCGGCTCTGACGGGATCGGGCAAGGCTCTCCTCGGATTCGTCATCTCCCGGCTCGCCGCGCCCGAAGCCGAGATCTTGACCATCGCCGTTGACCCAGCCCATCGAGGGAAGGGGGTTGGCCATGACTTGCTCAACCACCACATGTCGAGGATCGCTGCGGCTGGAATCAAAGAGATGTTTTTGGAAGTGGACGAAGGCAATGGTCCAGCTTTGAAGCTGTACCGCGCCTACGGCTTTCAGGAGGTGGGCCGCCGACCGGGCTATTACAGCAAGGCGGATGGCACGCGCGCGACTGCGCTCATCCTACGAGCAGACGTGTCGTGAAGAGTTTTATTCTCAAAGTGGCCTGATCGCACTAGAAGAGGGCTTGAGTTCGCATATCCTGCAACTGCGCTGCCACCGTTCCGGAGGCGTTTGATCAAAAGCGAAGGTAGAGGCCGCTTGGACAGATTCATATCCGAAGAAACCGCGGTGCCGTCACTGGCCCCGGATCGGGCTGAGCTGGCGCCCCCCCGCCGCAAGTTGTTTGTAAAATCCTACGGCTGCCAGATGAACGCGTATGACGCCACGCGGATGGCGGACGTTCTTGCGCCGGAGGGATATGACGAGACCAAAGATATGGGCGAGGCCGATCTCGTCATTCTCAACACGTGCCACATACGTGAGCGCGCCGCTGAGAAGATATTCTCAGAGCTCGGCAAGGTAAAAATGGTCAAGGATGACCGCGCCTCGCGCGGCCTTGTGACCAAGATCGCTGTCGCGGGGTGTGTGGCTCAGGCCGAAGGCGCTGAAATCTTTCGGCGCCAGAAAGCCGTGGATCTGGTTGTCGGTCCGCAGAACTATCACCGGCTGCCCGACATGTTGCGGAATGCCGAAACTGCGGCTCGGATCCTCGAGACGGATTTTCCCATTGACGACAAGTTCGATCATCTCGAGCCACCAACTCGCGCAAAGGTTGCGAGCCGCGGTGTCAGCGCCTTTGTGACCATTCAGGAAGGCTGCGACAAATTCTGCACATTCTGCGTGGTCCCTTACACACGCGGCGCAGAAATGTCCCGGCCGGCGTCCCAGATCACCAGCGAGGTTGAGCATCTCGTTTCTGCAGGCGTTCGTGAAATCACGCTGCTCGGCCAGAACGTCAACGCGTATCACGGTGAAGGTACAAACGGCACGTCTCGCACCCTGGCAGGGCTCGTCGCTGAACTCGCGACCATCCCGCGATTGCGTCGCATTCGTTATATGACCAGTCATCCAAACGATATGGCAGAGGATCTGATTGCGGCTCACGCGGGCGATACGGCTTTGATGCCCTTCTTGCACTTGCCCGTGCAATCGGGCTCGGACCGTATCTTGTCCGCGATGAACCGAAAGCACGGCGCGCAGGCCTATCTTGATCTCGTGGAACGCATTCGCGCCGTTCGTCCGGATATGGCGCTGTCTTCCGACTTCATCGTCGGCTTTCCAGGCGAGACAGACGCGGACTTCGAGGCAACTCTCGATCTCATCAGGAAAGTGGGCTTTGCGAGTACCTATTTCTTCAAATATTCGATGCGCCCGGGCACACCCGGTGCGCAAATGGACGATCAGGTTCCAGAAGATGTGAAGAGCGAGCGATTGGCGCGGCTGCAATTGCTCGCCGACGAGCAGCGTCGTGAATTCAATGCCTCGGCGGTCGGCCGCACCATAGATGTCCTCTTCGAGAAGAAAGGCCGCCACCCCGGCCAGATAGCCGGCAAGACGCCGTATATGCAGACCGTTCAAGTGGACGGACCCGACGATCTCATCGGCGAAGTCGCCGCCGTCGAGATCATCGGAACGAGCTCCAATTCATTGTTCGGCAGGCTGGTCGAACAGACGTCGTGAACAGCGAGATGGGGGATGCGAGCTTGAGATCTTCTGACAAGACTGTACCTGCCACCCGACCGGATGGCTCGCGTGATGCATCTTCCGTCGCGGAGGCAACGATGACCGCCCAGAATGGACAGGAACTCGCAGAAGTTACCTTGGCTTTCGATGATAACCGTTTCGCTTCTCTCGTGATCGGTCACTACGATCAGAATCTCGCAAGGATTGAACGGAGACTCGGCGTCTCCGCAAACGCCAACGGGAATCACGTGACACTGAAAGGCCCTCAGGACGCGTGCGACCATGCTCGGCGTGTCCTGGAAAATTTGTACGCGCGCGTAAAAACTGGGCAGTCGATCTCGCTTGGTGACGTTGACGGCGCGGTTCAGGAGGGCGCGCTCCAAGGCAGCCTGTTCCCCAAGGAACAGGAGCCCACACGCACGAGTTTCGAACAGGTCTCGACGCGTAAGCGTGGAGCAGTCCGCGCGCGCAACGCCGCGCAGGATCTTTATCTTCGCGCGTTGAAGCGCAACGAACTGGTCTTTGCCGAAGGGCCGGCTGG
>JAQGKN010000674.1 GCA_028290085.1 Hyphomicrobiales bacterium | reverse complement strand
CTGCGGCACCGAGCCGAGCTTCTGCAACACTGCGCCGCCGAAGCCGCCGATGCGCATCTTCAGTCCGTCGAGATCGGCGACGGTCCTGATCTCCTTGCGGAACCAGCCACCCATCTGAGTGCCGGTGTTACCAGCCGTGAAGTTGTTGACGTTGTAAGGCGCGAGAAACTCGTTCATGAGTTCGGCACCGCCGCCGTAATACATCCAGGCATTTTCCTGGCGCGAGTTCAGACCAAAAGGTACTGCTGTGCCGAACGCGAAGGTCGGATCCTTGCCCCAATAGTAATAGAGGCAGGTATGGCAAGCTTCGACTGTCCCGTTCTGCACGGCATCTAGCGCCTGGAGCGGGGGCACGATTTCGCCGCCTGCGAAGACCTGAATCTGAAACTTGTTGTCAGTCGCCTCGGCCACGTATTTGGAGATGATCTCGGCCGCGCCATAGATCGTGTCGAGAGAGCGCGGGAAGCTGGACGCAAGACGCCATTTGACCTCGGGCGCGCTCTGAGCGATGGCGGGAGCTGCGATCGCGGTGCCAACTGCGCCAAGGCCTGCGGCCGTGATGAATTGGCGACGTTTCATGGTCATAGGTTTCCTCCACGTTTTTTGGGCCAAAGCTGATTTGAACCTTGGCGAATAGGTGTATGAAGTATCAGACACCCAAGGCTGCGCAATCCGAAAAAGGTCACCTTTGTGCCTCCCCCCATCCCTCTTTAGTTCCATAAGATCGCGCAGGAGCTTGGCTTTAAGGGGCTCTCAAAAAGGATTCCGCGTGAATAGATTTCTAAAATCCAAAGCAGAAACAATTGCCAAGTCTTCCTGTTAAATAGAAGATGCGCTGCCGCCGACCCCGTGGAGTCACATGCAGACGTTCTTCGCCATTCCGAGCCGCTTTTCAGCACTGCGACTATTGTTCGCAGCCGCATTACTTGCAGGCGCGCCCCTGCCCGCGACGGCGCAGGCGACGGACTGGAAAGAGGTTCGCATCGCAAGCGAGGGTGCGCGCCCGCCTTACAATTACCTCAACGCGGACAATCAGCTCGACGGGTTCGAAATCGAGCTGGGCCGCGAATTGTGCGCGCGCATGAAAGTGACCTGCACCTTCGTGCAACAGGATTGGGAAGGGATGATCCCCAACCTGCGCGCCAAGCAATACGACGCGATCATGGCGGCGATGGAAATCACCGATGCCAGGCTGCAGAAAATCGCTTTCACCAAGGCCTATCTGCGGATGCCCTCCGCGCTGGTTTCGGCGCGGCGGCGGCAGATCCGCGATGCCAGTCCAGAAGCGCTCAAGGGCCGCACGATTGGTGTTGCATCCGGAACGCCACAGGAGAGCTATCTTGAAGAGCGTTATCCGGAATCCACCGTGAAAACCTACGAGAGCAACGAGGATGCCATCCTCGATCTGGCGGAGGGACGCATCGACGCTGTGTTGGGGGAGAAGGACGCGCTGACCGACTTCCTCAAGGCGCGATACGAGGCCAAGTGTTGCAAGTTCCTCGCCGACGTGCCGCGTGATCCCGCTTATTTCGGCGAGGGGATCGGCATCGGCCTTCGCCAGGAGGACAGCGATCTCAAGGCCATGTTCAACAAAGCGCTCGACGACATGACGGCCGATGGCACCTACGCGAAGATAGCGAGCAAATATTTCGAGTTCGACGTGCGATAACGCCTCCGGCTTGATGCCTGCTTCGATCCGTGTGATGCACGCGATTGAGCCTGAGGCATTTTGGGAGAGCAGATATGGCGAAAGTCGCGTTCATCGGTCTCGGTGTCATGGGCTTCCCCATGGCTGGCCATCTCGCAGCAAAAGGGCATGACCTTTGCGTCTATAATCGCACGGGCGCCAAAGCTGCCGCATGGGTCGCGGCGCATGGCGGTCGCTCGGCTGCGACGCCGGCCAAGGCTGCCGAGGGAGCCGACCTTGTCTTTGCCTGCGTCGGCAATGACGATGACCTGCGGACGGTGACGCTGGGATCCGACGGCGCCTTCGCTGGCATGAAGGCCGGCGCCATTTTCGTAGATCACACGACGGCCTCGGCGGATGTCGCGCGCGAGTTGCACGCGGCCGCGGGCAAACTCGGGATCGCGTTCATCGACGCGCCGGTTTCGGGTGGACAGGCCGGCGCGGAAAATGGCGTGCTGACCGTGATGTGCGGCGGCGAGGATGCTGCCTATGCGATTGCGGAACCAGTCATCGCTGCCTATGCGCGTTCGTGCCGTCTCATGGGACCCGTGGGTGCCGGGCAGCTGACGAAGATGGTCAATCAAATCTGCATCGCGGGACTTGTCGAAGCGCTGGCCGAAGGGCTTCATTTTGCGCAGAAGGCGGGGCTCGACGCCAATGCCGTCGTCGATGTGATTTCCAAGGGCGCGGCGCAGTCGTGGCAAATGGAGAACCGATCGGGGACGATGATCGCCGGTAAATTCGACTTCGGCTTTGCTGTCGACTGGATGCGCAAGGATCTTGCGATCTGCCTCGCCGAGGCGCGCCGCAACGGCGCTCATCTCCCGGTCACCGCCCTCGTCGATCAATTCTATTCGGAAGTGCAGAACCACGGCGGCGGGCGATACGACACGTCCAGCCTCATCAAGCGCCTTCAGGATTGACGGATTGGCGCGGCCAAAAGGCCGCGCCGCTCCTGTCTGTTACCGGCAGGCCTGCTGGCCCGGGTTGCCGCAATCGCGCCGCTGCTGGGGCACCTGACGCTGCTGCTGCTGCTGTTGCATCTGTTGTTGTTGACGCATCTGGTTTTGTTGCTGCTGCTGTTGGCGCATCTGATTTTGCTGTTGTTGCTGCTGACGCATCTGGTTCTGCTGCATCTGCTGTTGGCGTACCTGCTGCTGCTGTTGCTGCTGTTGGCGCATCTGGTTCTGTTGCATCTGCTGCTGGCGGATCTGGTTCTGCTGTTGTTGCTGCTGGCGAACCTGGTTCTGCTGCATCTGCTGCTGACGGATCTGCTGCTGCTGCTGTTGCTGACGCACCTGGTTTTGTTGCTGCTGGCGCATCTGGTCCTGCCTGCCGCGATCGCGCTGCTGCTCGACCTGTTGCTGCCTTATCTGCTGCTGACGAACCTGCTGCTGTTGCTGCAATTGTTGCTGCTGGGCACGGCGGACGTCCTGCGGAGACGGACCGCGCGGCTGTATCTGCTGCTGTCTCGGCTGCACGTCCTGCTGCCTTGGCGCCAGTTGCTGCTGCCGCTGAAGACCCGGCTGCGGCTGGAGAAGCGGACGCTGGCCGCCCTGCTGCACGGGCGGCAGAGCATTCGGGCCGGGCAGGACCTGCTGGCGCCCCTGCAAGGCGGGTTGCTGCTGGATCTGAGCGCCGGGAATTTCGGCCGGCTGC
>JAQGKN010000581.1 GCA_028290085.1 Hyphomicrobiales bacterium | reverse complement strand
CGGACAGGCTCTTGGACGCCAACAGGGCCTTCATGAACTCGAAAGTCGCATCCGAATTCGTCCTGAAGGCTTCAATGGCCTTCATGTTGAACTCGCTGAGGCCCTTGGAGGCGGCCGCATAGCTCGTTTCGAGCGATCCGGTCGCTTCCTCGGTGGCGGTCTTCAATCGCTCGTAGACCAGCCGCGTCTGCTCCGTGCCTTTTTCGGCGGCCTGCTGAACCTGCTCCTGCAGTTCCTCGGACTTTTCGAGGGCTGCATCCATCGGCTCCTGAACCGTCGGAGTCACGGCGGTTACTTCCACCGTCACGGGGGTGGCAGCGATTGCTGCCGGTGGGCTCTTGCGGGCGGCGGGAGCCGCGGGCTTTGAGGGCTTGCGAGCGATAGCCATGGTCTGATCCTCTCGTAGAGCGCTTACTTCTTGGCGGTGGTCACCGACTGAACGGCCGCGCCGAGTTCCTTCATCTGGCCTTCGATGGCCGCGAGCTGGGACTTCAGGTAATCCGCCTGAATGGCGAGCACTTCCTGCACGTCCTTGGCATGGACCAGACGGTCGGCCAGGTCGAAGGCGGAATTGACGTTGCTCTCGGCAAACGTCACGGCCTTCGTGGACATGTCCTTGGCGCCGCTGAGGGGCGTGCCTTCGAGCGAGCCAGTGGTCTTGTGAACGGCACCCATGAAGCCTTCGAAGGCTTTGCGAGCCTGGGCAACGCTGCGCTCGGCGAAATCACGCATTTCCGGCGGGATATCATAGGGACTGGTCATGGGATGCTCCGTGAGACGTGGGTTGACGACGTGTGTTGGGAGGGGCCACGCCCAAGAGCTTGGCACCGAAACGCGCATCTTCATAGCCTGAGTGATGGTGCGTTGCAATATTAATTGTGCGTCGCACCATTCTTTTCGCTGTGGATCTTAATCATAGATGAATTGAATTTAGCCCCAAGGTCACCGCAAGTGGACCCGGACGGGTACTCCCGTTAATGATCTCTTAAGGCTGATCTCTTGGCGGAGGAGGCCACGTCTGTTTCGAGGAGGCCGGCAAGTGGGGCAACCCGCTGGCTGATGATGTATTGCGTCCAGAAACAGGAAATATTGCGCCTATGACGACCTTTTCGAGCGAGTCTGGACCCGGCGCGAAAGCGATCGAGGCCGCTCTGGCGGAACCGCCCTTTGCGGCTGTTGCGGCTGCGGGCTGCCCTGTGTTCGTCGCAGCTGGCCAGCCCGTGCGGATCGTATGGTGCAATGATGGCGCGCAGGATCTGTTTGGCGCCGACGCGCCCGCACTGGAACGCCGCATCTTCGACGGGCAGGAGCCCGGAGCCCGCCGTCTTGCTGAACTTGCGCGCATGCTCGTGCCCGGCGCTGCGCCCCGCCTGGAAAAGCTTCGTTTCTTCATGTCGCGCCGCGCTGAACTTCTCACTGTTCTGTGTCGTCGCACGCTCGGGCCGCAGCCGCTCTTCATCGTCGCCATGCCCGGCATGAAAGTGCAACCGCGCGCCCTCGCGGCGCCCGCGCTCGTTCCTGCTGGCTCGTCGCTGCCCGAGGCTGTGGAGGATGCCGGGGCCGTCCTTGCGCCACTGGCCCTATCAGTTGCCGTCGTTCCGGAGCCCGAATCTGTACCCGTTGCGGAAGCGGCGTTGCCCGCGCCCACCGCGCCAGAACCAGTTCTGGATGTGCCAGCCCTGGTGCCGCATCGGCGCGACGCCAGCGACGTGTCTGCCGACCTCGCAGCGCGCCTCGGCTCGACGGCCTCGGTCCGCTTTCTTTGGCAGACGGATGCCGAGCATCGCTTTGTCAAAATAACGGGCGAACTCTGCGACATCGTGGGATGCGTCACCGATCGGCTCGTCGGCCGCTCCTTCGTCGACCTGGCGGGAGAACTCAATCTCGATCCCGATAGCCGTCTGCGCGATGCGCTCGCACGCGGCGAGACGTGGAGCGGAGTCGAGGTGCTCTGGCCCATCGAAGGTGCTGATGCCGCGCTCCCGATCATGCTCGGCGCGCTTCCTGCGCATGATCGCGAACGTCAGTTCGAAGGCTTCCGCGGTTTTGGCGTCATCCACGTAACTCGTGTTCGGGCGCTGACAACGCTCGCGTCCGAGGAGGCCGAGCCGCAGTCGGCTCTTGTCGAACTCATCGAGCAGCCAGCGCCGGAAACGCTGGCCGTGGAAGAACCCGCAATCGTCGAGGCATCTACAACCACAGAACCTGAACAGCCTGCAGCACCGCTGCCGACGTCGGAGCCGGAAAGCACCGCCGAGCCGGAAGATCTGTTCACCGCGCGTAAACCTGCCGCCGCAGCGGTGGGGGCTGCTGGAAATGTCGTGACCCTGCGACCGTTCCACGTCGTCCCGCGTCGTCCGGCGCTCGATGGCGCGAGCGAGCCGGCCGCGGCGCCAGCCGCCGAAAGTGCGGAGGCTTCCGCCGAGCCGGCCTCGATGGTGCCCGCCGCGCTCGAAACCCGCGCCGACGAAATGGTCACCCTCTCGCCGAGCGAACGGCTGGCCTTCCGCGAAATCGCCCGCACGCTCGGTGCCCGCGTGCGTCCAGAAGTGTTTCCAGCAGGTGCCGCGAAATCAGATGCGCCAGCGACGCCAAGCGTGGCATCCGAGGTATCTGAAGCGAACCGCGCCGCTGATGCGCGCATGCGCGACCTCATCGAGGTCGCGACACGCCTCACGCATGAAACCGCTGCGGCTGTTGTGCAAGAGCATGTTCCCGCGCCGATCGAGGATGGCGTTGTCGCGAGTGCGCCGGCCAATATCGCCGCTCACGCGCAAGCCGTTCTCGACCGCCTGCCGCTCGGCGTGCTGGTCAGCAGTGGCGAGAAGGTGCAGTTCGTCAACCGCACATTGCTCGATCTGCTCGGCTATGGCGACGCGCAGGAGTTTCGCGATCAGGATGCGCTGACGCAGATGTTTAAGGGCCGTCCCGCCGAGTCTTTGACGGACACGCTGGACGGCGGCGCCATCCCGGTCATCACGCACGCGGGCGATGTGATCCCCGTCGAAGCTCGCGTGCAGACCATGGAATGGGACGGTGCGGCTGCCTCCCTGATGACGTTCCGCCGCGCGCAGGACCAGGACCTTTCGCATCGCATACGCACACTCGAAACCGAGCTGCGCGCGGGCGAAGTCGAGATGCGCGAACTGCATTCGATCCTCGACACGGCGACGGACGGCGTGGCTGTGCTGGACGAAGAAGGTCACATCCTTTCGCTCAACCGTGCAGGAGAGGCGCTGTTCGGCTTCGACCAGAACGAGGTCGCAGGCGAAAGTTTCACCATCCTGCTTGCCAAGGAAAGTCAGGCCGGTGCGGTCGAATATCTCGCCGGGCTCCGCCTCAGCGGCGTTGCCAGCGTGCTCAATGACGGCCGGGACGTCATCGGCCGCGCGCGACAGGGCGGCTCGATTCCGCTGTTCATGACGCTGGGCCGCGTCGGCGCCGCCGGCAAGCCAAAATTCTGCGCCGTGCTGCGCGACATGACCTCATGGAAAAAGGCCGAGCGCGAATTGCGCGAAGCCCGCACCGAGGCTGAAAACGCGAGCGCGCTGAAGTCGGATTTCCTGGCCAAGATCAGCCATGAAATCCGCACGCCGCTGAATGCCATTCTCGGCTTCGCGGAAGTCATCATGGAAGAGCGGTTCGGCCCCGTCGGCAACGATCGCTACAAGGACTACCTCAAGGATATCCACGCCTCGGGCTCGCATGTGATGAGCCTTGTCAACGATCTGCTCGATCTCTCCAAGATCGAGGCGGGCAAGCTCGAACTGAATTTCGGCAGCGTCGACGCCAATCGCATCGTCAGCGAATGCGTGTCGCTGATCCAGCCGCAGGCCGCGCGCGAACGCGTCATCGTGCGTCTCTCGCTGGCCCCGCGCCTTCCAAACATCGTGGCCGACGAGCGCGCCTTGCGCCAGATCGTGCTGAACCTGCTGTCCAACGCCGTCAAATTCAACGAGCCGGGCGGGCAGGTGATCGTGTCCAGTGCGCTGACGGATGCAGGCCATGCCGTGATCCGCATCCGCGACACCGGCATCGGCATGTCCGAAAGCGACATCGAGACGGCGCTGGAGCCGTTTCGTCAGGTCGCGACGGCGCGCCACCGCTCGGGGACTGGCCTTGGCTTGCCGCTGACCAAGGCGCTCGTCGAAGCGAACCGCGCGAGCTTCTCGATCAAGAGCAAGAAGGCGGAAGGCACGCTCGTTGAAGTGGCCTTCCCGCCGACGCGCGTCCTCGCGGAATAGAAGCCCCGCCTATTTCACGCGCGTCCAGAGGACTGACCTGCAGATCATGCCGCCGAACACGCAGCCCGATGTCGTGAGGGTCGTGCCTTCGAGAAGCATCTTGCCGGTGTAGGTTTTGCCGTCTTCCGGATTGAAGGCTTTCCCGTTCCATGTGCCGGGCGCCGCCGGCTTCATGTCGAAAAAGACCTTGAGCCCGATGTTATCCTTGTGGATTGCCTCCTTCACCCAGGACACCGTGCCGCACAGCGCATCGCCACAGGGGGCGATCTTCACCTGAGAAAGGCCGGAGTCGCGCAGCCACGTCCCGGTCGCATCCTGCGCCAGGGCAGGCGCTGCGAGCCCGGCGAGGCCCGCTCCGGCGAAGCCGAGACGAAGGGCGAAGAGGCGAAAGCCGTAAGGCATGCAAAGCTCCTGAAACGAACGATTCAAAACCGAACTGCAACGCATTGACC
>JAQGKN010000026.1 GCA_028290085.1 Hyphomicrobiales bacterium | reverse complement strand
AGCAGACCAGATGTCAGATGCGAAAACTCTTCCCATCATAACCTCCCCATCGCTGAATGCGCATTTCATTTTCTATGTAGTCACCGCTCGGCGGTTCTATGAGAGCGCAGGATCTACTTTGTTCAGTGCAGGGCAGTAAAAAACTTGATGTCGGCACGGTTAAGCTATCGAAAAGGGCTGATAAAAAGCTGGAGGGAACCGTCTCGATGCATACCGGATCTAAGTACCGCTCAGGTCGTTCTGTGGACTGGCTTAAGACAAGAACCCCTCATTCCAACGTCGCTGAATCAACCCACCTGATCAATCTGGCGATCGGTCCTCTTACAGCGTGAGGGCGGGATTGTGTCGTGTCCGTCGTCAGAACATTTGGCTCAGATTGCGGCTTAGATTAGCGGAGTGTCGGCCTCGTCTTGGTGTTGATGTTAAGCGGCGATCTTGCGGTGCTGCAAGCGCCGATGTTGGATAGTCTGGCGTTTGATCCTTTCGCGCTGTTTTATGATGGCTGCGGCCCTGCCGAAGTAGGCGTCGGCTGGCGTCACGTTGTCGATCCTCTCGTGGTAGCGCCGGTGGTTGTAGCACTCGACGAAGGAGCCGATCTGGGCCTCGAGGTCACCGGGCAGGAAGTAGTTTTCCAAGAGGATGCGACTCTTCAAGGTCTGGTGCCAGCGCTCGATCTTGCCCTGGGTCTGGGGATGCATTGGAGCGCCCCGGACATGGCTCATGCGTTGGGCCTCGACATAGTCCGCCAGTTCCCCCGCGATGTAGCTGGGGCCATTGTCGCTGAGCTGCCGAGGCTTGTGGTGTACCTCAGTGTTGTCGCATTACCGGCGGGACAGTAATCCGCTGGTACTCTGGCCCGTCTCCAGACGATGCGGTGCGCCCTGCGGGACAAGGGCGGACTGCGCCCGATGACCACCCGTCACACGATCTCGGGCAGGCGCTCGATGAGCTTGTCGAGTGTGATCGGGTAATCCCGCACACGGACGCCGGTCGCGTTGTAGACGGCGTTAGCCACCGCCGCACCGACGCCGCACAGACCGAGTTCGCCGACGCCCTTGGCCTTCATGGGCGAGGACATCGGGTCCACTTCGTCCAGAAAGATCACCTCCTGATGGGGGATGTCAGCATGCACCGGTACTTCATAACTTGCGAGATCGTGATTGACGAAAAAGCCGAGCCGCTTGTCAACGGCGAGCTCTTCCATCAGCGCTGCGCCGACTCCCATAGTCATCGCGCCGATCACCTGGCTGCGCGCGGTTTTGGGATTGAGGATGCGTCCCGCCGAGCAGACCGCCAGCATACGTCTGACCCGAATTTCCCCCGTTGCGACGTCGACGCCCACCTCGACAAAGTGGCCCGCAAAGGTCGACTGCTGGTATTTCTTCCCGAGGTCGCCGTACTCGATGCCGTCCTCCGCCGACAGGCCGGGGTCGCCAGCAGCCTCCGCCAGCGACAGCGCGCGGTTGCCGGACCGCACCTGCCCATCGGCGAATAGCACGTCGCGCTCATTGAAGCCGAGGTTCTGGGCGATCGCCTCCCGTAGCTTCACGCAGGCGGCGTATACACCTGCCGTCGAATTGTTGCCGCCCCATTGGCCGCCGGATCCAGAGGAGATCGGCGAGTTTGAGTCCCCGAGCAGCACGCGTACATGGTCCAGAGGCACGCCCAGCATCTCCGCGGCGGTCTGTGCGATGATCGTGTAACTCCCAGTGCCGATGTCCGTCATGTCGGTCGTGACGGTTACGATGCCTGCCTTGTCTATTGCAACTCGAGCGGCGGACTTGGTCAGCAGGTTGTTGCGGAAGCCGCCAGCGACGCCCATGCCGATCATCCATTGCCCGTCTCTTGTCATCGCGGGTGTTGGATCGCGTCGGCTCCAGCCGAACCGCTCGGCGCCCAAGCGAAGACATCCGACCAGATTGCGATAGGAGAAGGGCCGCTGCGGATTTTCCGGGTCGACCTGCGTGTCGTTCATGATCCGGAACTCGACCGGATCCATGTGGAGCTTCTCTGCCATTTCGTCCATGGCGATCTCAAGCGCCATCAGGCCTGGCGCCTCGCCTGGCGCTCGCATGGAGTTGCCCTCGGGTAGGTCGAGAAGTGCCAGCCGCATCGAGGTCATGCGGTTGGCACCCCCATATAATAGCCTCGTCTGGGAGACCGCCGTCTCGAGTTTTCCATCTGGCAGGTTGCCGGACGTGCTTTCGTGGGCGATGGCCCTAATCTTGCCTTCCGGGGTCGCGCCGATGCGGATCCGCTGGATGGTGGCTGGCCGGTGAGTGGTGTTGTTGGCCATGATGGGGCGCGTCAGGGCCACCTTCACGGGCCGCCGGGCAGCCTTGGCCCCAAGCGCCGCCAGCGCTGCATCGGACCTCACGAACAGCTTCCCACCAAATCCGCCGCCGACATAGGGTGAGATTAGCCGCACGCTCTGTTCGGGAATGCCGAGCGTCTTCGCAAGATCGCCCTTTCCCCAGTTGATCATCTGATTGGATGTCCAGAGCGTCAGCCTGTCACCCTCCCACACAGCGAGGCTGGAGTGCGGCTCCATCATGGCGTGGCTCTGGTCGGGCGTAGTGTATTCCGCGTCGAGCTTCACCGGGACCGCCGCAAAGGCAGCCTCGAAGTCGCCTGTCCGCTGAAGAGGAGGCGCGCTGGTGCCCTCGTCGGTGTCTTCCCCCTTTAACTCGGCGCGTTTGGATTCTTCCGCAAGGTCATAGCGACCTTGCGCGCGCGCATAGTCGACGCGAAGGAGCGATGCCGCGAACCGGGCTTGCTCGAACGTCTCGGCGACAACGATGGCGATCGCCTGATGATAGTGCTGGACGTCGGCGCCGCCGAAGAGATATGCGGCGTTCATTCGTCCGCGGCCGAGGCGCGGCATGTCGAGCGTCGTGACCACCGCTATGACGCCCGGGGCGCGCTTCGCCTCCGCCGCGTCGACCCTACTTATGCGGCCTTTCGCAATCGCTGCGCCGACGATGAAGCCATAGGCCTGGTCTGCCGCGACGTCGTGACGCTCGTAGGCATATGGGGCGGTTCCCGTGGTCTTGAATTTCCCGTCAATCCGATCGGCCGGTTTGCCGATGACCTTCAGCTGATCGATGGGATTTTGCGCGGCGGGTG
The DNA here is from genome assembly GCA_028290085.1 of Hyphomicrobiales bacterium. Taxonomy (GTDB): domain Bacteria; phylum Pseudomonadota; class Alphaproteobacteria; order Rhizobiales; family Beijerinckiaceae; genus Terripilifer. The sequence continues at coordinate 3,116 of JAQGKN010000026.1, read as the reverse complement.
TCTCGAACTTCATGATCAGGTCCTCGCCTCGGCAAGAACCGCCGCGAGCGTGCGCTCCACAAGCGGCAGCTTGAATGCATTGGCACGGGTCGGCCTGGCATCCGCCAGCAATTGCTCGGCGACAGGCTTGGCGCCGCGGAGCATGTTCGTCTCGGCCGCCTCGATGCGCCACGGCTTATGGGCGATGCCGCCCACCGCCACCCGGCCGCTTCCATCCGGCTGGACGACCGCGGCGATCGAGACCAGAGCAAAGGCATATGAGGCTCGGTCGCGCACCTTGCGGTAGTATTGCTTTCCGCCGATCGCTTTCGGCAGGGTGACGGCCGTGATCAGTTCGCCGGGTTCGAGGACGGTCTCGATGTGGGGCGTGTCGCCCGGCAACCGGTGAAATTCCGCGATCGGAACGGCTCGGCTGCTTTTGTCGGCGCGGACCGTCTCAACAGTTGCGTCGAGCGCACGCATCGCGACCGCCATGTCGCTTGGATGAGTGGCGATGCAGGCGTCGCTCACCCCGACAACCCCGAGCTGCCGGGTGTATCCGCCAATGGCGGAGCAGCCACTTCCGGGCTGACGTTTGTTGCACGGCATGTTCGTATCGTAGAAATACGGGCAGCGCGTACGCTGAAGCAGGTTTCCCGCCGTCGTCGCCTTATTCCGCAGCTGTCCCGACGCGCCCGCCAGCAAGGCGCGCGACAACATCGCATAATCGCGCCGCACCCTCATGTCGGCTGCCAGATCGGTGTTTCGCACCAGCGCGCCGATCCGAAGACCGCCGTCCGGCATTGACTCGATCTTATCCAGGTCGAGGCCGTTGATGTCGATCAGATGGTTCGGCGCTTCGATCTGGAGCTTCATCAGATCCAGAAGATTGGTGCCGCCCGCAATGAACTTCGACCCGGGGGCGCGACCTGCCTTGTCAGCGGCATCTGCTGCAGATGAGGCTCGCTCATAGGTGAAAGGCTTCATACATCCCTCCCCGCCACTTCAGCCATGGCCTCGGCGATGTTGGAATAGGCACCGCAACGGCAAATATTGCCGCTCATGCGCTCTCGCATTTCCGTGTTATTCGCCTGCGGCCGATCGAGAAGACTTTCGCTCGCGTGACTGGGCACGCCCGCCCTGATCTCGTCGAGCACCGCGACCGCCGAACAGATTTGGCCCGGTGTGCAATAACCACACTGGTAGGCATCATGTTCGATGAAGGCAGCCTGCATCGGGTGAAGCTTGTCGGGTGTGCCCAGGCCTTCGATTGTGGTGATCCTCGCACCTTCATGCATCACCGCCAGAGAGAGGCAGGAATTGATCCGACGACCGTCCACGATGACTGTACACGCTCCGCACTGTCCATGGTCGCAACCCTTCTTGGTGCCAGTCAGGCGCATATGCTCTCGCAACGCATCGAGAAGCGTGGTGCGAGCATCAAGGTCCAGCCTTTGCTCGCTGCCGTTTACATTGAACGAAACAGCGTGCACCAAACCACCGGGCGAGTCGCTGGCGTTACCAGCCGCCGCGGGCTGTGCCTCGCTGCGTGCCGCTGGCAGAGCTGTTGCCAAGGAAGCGGCGCCGACGGCGAGAACCCGACGGCGCGAAAGTCCTGCATCTGGTTCTTTCGACATGGGGCGCTCACATCCTCTTCACTTCGAAAACTAAGGGTAGACACAACGCGCTTACCCTTTTGCTCAAGGTTGAGATCGACGACTTGCCGGCCTGGCCGAGATGTCGCGCTGCCCTCTGGGACAGATTTGGCGCGCGCGAAGTTGTGCCTCGTTCTCCGTGATGTAATCGCGCGTGATCAGCACCGGATCCACACGACGCGCGATCGGGATCTGAAAGACGATCTGCTGCCGCAGGCGGAAGGCTGCCTCCAATCCCGGCAGATGGAACTCCGACATGCGGCAGAAGTTGCGGCCGATGAATCGTAACGTGCGCAGGAATACTCGCGTTCTGCATCATGATGCGCAATGCGCAACATTGTTGCGGGCGCGCGGAGCACGTCATTGCGCTGTTGCAACCAGTGCAGCGCGCTTCGCGTGTGGCGCAAACCGTCGTTCCGAACGGCCGTCACGACGACAATGTCGATTCCACCTTGCAGGCGCTTACTTGGACGAAGCAGCGGCCCGCTGGATGGGGCATCAATGAATATTACCAGCGAATGGCGCAAGGGACCCGAACCGTTGCGCCTCGCGCCGCCCAGCGGACGTAGCGGTTGTAGAGGGTCTTCCTTGGCCGTGTTCAGGAGGCGCGTCGATCCAGCGCCCGCCTGATTTCAGCACATGCACGATGCCGCTGATCACGCGCCGATCGTCCACCCTCGCCTTGCCTCGCGTGTCGGTGGGTAGATGCGGCTCGATCTTCGAAAACTGCGTGTCCGTTAGCCAGAATGGATCCCGATTCATCGTAGCTTCCTTTCGGAAGCCGTGAACCACAAGGCCATCCTCATGCCAACCATTTTATGAGTCTGGACCCTAGTTTCTGGCTTGACGTAGAGAGGTTTATCCCACGCCCCAGCGATCAAAGCCTCGAATTCGGTGGCGTACTTCGATGGGTCTTCCAGGTCGAAGAAGTTGCGGCTGCTATAAAAAGCCGGCAAACTTGCTGAGCCGTCGGGATTGCATCCACGTACGACGGCGATAATCTTGTCTTGGGCCTTCTTCCTGTAGAGTTCCGGCGTCAGGATCTGCGCCTTCGGCGCCCGCGCCTCCCGCTCTCTTATTTGCCTTTTCAAGGTAAAGCTGGTCACAAACTAGAATAATTTTTGTTATTTTTGGATCGGTTACCATGGTCTCCATGAACATGTTTGTGTCATGGCCTGCCTTCAAGTCCCACTCGTCTAAGACGACTGCGATTCCTTGGTTAATAAGTTCTTTACTGTGTTCTAAGACCTACTTTTAGTGCTCCGGACTGGTCCAACTATATGAGGTGAAAAGCTTCGGGTCGGCCATTTTCTGCCTCTATGTGGCTGAGGCTGATTCGCTGACCAACTTTGCTTGCGTTCGCGTCGGTCGGGTAGGCCGACACGTAGGCAATCGACCTGCGGCGCCGTGTAGGCGAGGGCACGGCCCCGGAGGCAGAGTCTAGCGGCCGGCATTACGGGATCATTTGCTTGCAGCATATCA
>JAQGKN010000002.1 GCA_028290085.1 Hyphomicrobiales bacterium | reverse complement strand
AGTCTAACGATCGTGCGGCACCAATAGTCGCGCGCGGTCTACCGTTCACGTACTAGGCTGCTACCTAGTCAACGAGACGGGGACGAGTTCGGTGGCGCGTGCGATTTCATTCAAATCCCTGCTCCTTATGGCGCCGCTGCTGACGGGTTGCGACAGCAAGCCCGCCGCGACACCAGCAGCGCCGCCATCCGAGACAGTGGCCAAGCCGCTGCAAAAGACCATCACCGAATGGGACGAATATACCGGCCGTTTCGCCGCCGTGGAGACTGTTGAGGTCCGGGCCAGAGTTTCAGGCTTTATCGATTCCGCTCAAGTCAATGAGGGCCAATTGGTGAAGCAGGGTGACCTGCTGTTCGTCATCGACCGGCGGCCTTTTCAAATTGCCGTGGACCAGGCTAAAGCTGACGTCGAGCGCGCGAAGGCGAAGCTCGACATCGCCACTCTCGACGTGCAACGGGCAGCACCCCTCGCGCGTAGCCAAGCCTTGACCGAACGGGAGTTCGATACAAGAAAATCAGTCGAACGCGATGCGGCTGGCCAGCTCGCGTCGGCCGACGCTGCCTTCAAGCAGGCGCAGCTCAATCTTGAGTGGACCGAGGTGCGCGCACCAACAAGCGGGCGCATCTCCGACCGACGTGTCGACCCGGGAAATCTCATCAACGGGGGGGAGAGCGGAGCGACGCCACTCACGGTTATCGTGTCGACTGATCCAATTCATTTCCTGTTCGACGGCAGCGAGACGGACTTCCTGCGGTATCTGCGATTAGCAGCCACGGGTGCGAGGCCCTCGTCCCGCGATGTGCAGAATCCGGTGTCGGTCCGGCTCGCCGACGAAACCGAATACACGCATCAGGGCAGGATGGATTTCGTCGACAATGCGCTCAATACAAAGACAGGCACGATTCGGGGCCGCGCGATTTTTGACAACAAGAATGGGCTGCTGACGCCTGGGTTCTTCGGGCGGCTGCGTCTCTTTGGCGGCGAGCACGCGGCGTTGCTCGTGCCGGACGCGTCTGTCGTATCCGACCAGTCGCGAAAAATCGTCTTCACGGTCGCAGACGACGGCACGGTTGGTACCAAGCTGGTAGAACTCGGTCCGATTGTTTACGGCCTGCGCGTCATCCGTTCGGGGCTAGAACCGACGGATCGGATTGTTATTGACGGCGTGCAGCGCACACATCCCGGACAGAAGGTCACACCCGAGGACGGCAAGATCGAGGCTGCGGCGTCATAGGCTGCCAAACAAAATCGATAGATCGTGCGCATTCCGGCAAAGGAGCGCAAAATGCGGTTCTCACATTTCTTCATCGATCGCCCGATCTTTGCGGCGGTCATTTCGATCGTCGTGACCCTTGTAGGATTTATCTCGCTTCGCGCGCTTCCGGTGGCGGAGTACCCGGATATTGCGCCGCCCACTGTCGTGGTGAAAGCAACCTTCGCGGGGGCATCCGCCGAGGTCATTGCGCAGACGGTCGCCTCACCGATCGAACAGGAGATAAACGGCGTCGAAAACATGATCTACATGGTGTCGCAGTCGACCGGGGACGGCGCACTTTCAATCGACGTCGTCTTCAAGGCGGGGACCAACATCGACCAGGCGCAAGTGTTGGTGCAAAATCGCGTATCCGTGGCTGTTCCGCGTCTGCCAGAAGAGGTTCAGCGCATCGGCGTTGTCGTACAGAAGAGCTCGCCCGACTTGATGATGGTCATCCATCTGATTTCGCCCGATGGCACTTTGGATCAGCAATACATCTCGAACTACGCGACCATCAACGTCAAAGACGTCATCGGCCGCATCGATGGCGTTGGCGACACCATCGTATTTGGCGCCCGCGACTACGCAATGCGGATTTGGCTTGACCCAGCAAAGGTGCAGGCGCGCAACCTCACTGCCGACGATGTCGTCAGTGCGCTGCGCGCGGCCAATGTGCAGGTGGCCGCTGGAGCCATCAATCAGCCTCCGGCCAAAGGGCCGGGTGCGTTCGAGATTGCGGTGCAAACCCTCGGCCGCCTCTCCACGCCAGATCAGTTCGACGAGATCGTCGTCGCGGCAGACGCGGACGGGCGTGTAACACGCATTCGAGATATCGCGCGCGTCGAACTCGGCGCTGAAAACTATACGTCGAACGCCTATCTGGACAACAAGGTTGCTACCGCGATCGGCATCTTCCAACGGCCGGGTTCCAACGCGCTCGCTACAGCGGCAACCGTGCTGTCCACCATGGACGAACTTGCCAGAAGTTTCCCGCCGGGGCTTGCCTACCGCGTCGCCTACAACACGACCGAATTCGTTCAGCAATCGGTCGATGAGGTGATCCGCACGCTTTTGGAGGCGGCGCTGCTCGTCGTGATCGTGATCATCGTATTCCTGCAGAGCTGGCGCGCCGCAATCATTCCAATCGTCGCCATTCCGGTATCGTTGATTGGTACTTTCTTCGTCATGGAGGCGTTTGGATTCTCCCTGAACAACCTGACGCTGTTCGGTCTGGTTCTGGCCATTGGCATCGTGGTCGACGACGCCATCGT
>JAQGKN010000612.1 GCA_028290085.1 Hyphomicrobiales bacterium | reverse complement strand
GCCACGCCCAGCATCGCGTCGCACGCAAACTGGCAGCAGCGGTCGCAGCCAAGGCACGCGCATGAGCCCTCCCCCATGGTGGACGCGCCGCCCGCTTGGTGAGATCGTCGCGCCATGACCAGCGCCCCTCTCTCGCTCGACATCCGCGATTCCCGCGCCGCCTGGACGCGTCTCGCCATTGCGGTCGTCATCGGCACCATCGGCTCGGTCGGCATGTGGTCCTTTGTGGTCGCCCTGCCAGCTGTTCAGGCCGGCTTCGGTGTCTCGCGCGGCGCGGCCTCCCTGCCCTACACGCTGACGATGGTCGGCTTCGCCTTTGGCGGCGTGCTGATGGGGCGGCTGGCGGATCGCTTCGGCATTCTCGTGCCCCTGCTTCTCGGCGCGACCTGTCTGGGCGCAGGCTACATCGGCGCTTCGCTGGCCCCGACGCTCGCGCTCTATGCGGTGGCGCAGCTGGTGGTGGGCTTTGGCGCCTCGGCAAGTTTCGCGCCTCTGATGGCCGACATGTCGCACTGGTTCGTCAGGCGGCGCGGCATCGCCGTCACCATCGCCTCCTCAGGCAATTATCTCGCGGGCACGATCTGGCCGCCGATCCTGCAGCATTTCACCGCCGCTGACGGCTGGCGCCCGACCCATTTGGCCACGGGCCTCGCGTGCGTCGCAACGCTCATTCCGTTAGCTTTCCTGATGCGGAAACGCGCACCGCTCGGATCGGGCGGCGCCACCACGCCTGTCTCGCGTCATGGCACGCCGGACCTCTCGCCACGCGTGCTGCTCGTTCTTCTCGTCGTGGCGGGGCTGTCCTGTTGCGTGGCGATGGCCATGCCGCAAGTTCACCTCGTCGCCTATTGCGCGGATCTGGGCTACGGCCCTGCGCGCGGCGCAGAAATGCTGTCACTGATGCTCGGTTTCGGTATCGTCAGCCGCCTGGTCTCGGGTGTCGTGGCAGACAGGATCGGCGGATTGCGCACCCTGCTCGCGGGTTCGTTCCTGCAGGGCACAGCCTTGTGCCTCTATGTGTTTTTCGACGGGTTGACGTCGGTCTACCTCATCTCGGCGTTGTTCGGCCTGTTTCAGGGCGGCATCGTGCCGATGTATGCGATCATCGTGCGCGAATATTTCCCGGCCTCGAAAGCCGGCGCGACGCTCGGTATCATCATCATGGCAACCCTCGTCGGCATGGCGCTCGGTGGCTGGATGTCCGGGCTCGTCTACGATCTCACCGGCAGTTACCAGATGGCATTCCTGAACGGCCTTCTCTGGAATTTCCTGAACCTTTCCATCTGCGCTTTCCTGCTCTGGCAGCAGGGGCGGCGCTCGCCTGTGCTCGCATGAGCAATGGGCCAAACGACTTGAACCGGCGGACATCATGATCGGCAAACTGAAGGGCGTCATCGATTCCTACGCCGACGATCACGTCATCCTCGACGTGCATGGCGTCGGCTATGTCGTGCAATGTTCGGTACGCACGCTGCAAAAGCTGCCCAAGGTGGGAGAAGCAGCGGCCCTCGCCATCGAGACGCAGGTGCGTGAAGACGCGATCCGGCTGTTCGGCTTCATGTCGGATGCCGAGCGCGACTGGTTCCGCCTGCTGCAATCCGTGCAGGGCGTCGGCTCAAAGGTCGCCCTCGCCATCCTCGGCATCCTGCCGCCGGGCGATCTCGCCACCGCCATCGCCATGCAGGACAAGGTCGCGGTCGCCCGCGCGCCCGGCGTCGGCCCAAAGCTTGCCCAGCGCATCGTCGCCGAGCTGAAGGACAAGGCGCCCGCCTATACGGGCATCGACCCCAATCTCGCCCGCCTCTCCGGCGAGGAGGTCAAGGGTGCGCCCAAGCCCGTGCAGGACGCGATCTCGGCCCTCGTCAATCTGGGCTACGGCCGCCCGCAGGCCGCAGCCGCCGTGGCTGCGAGCGCGGAAGCGCTCGGCGACGGTGCCGAGACGAGCGCACTGATCCGGCGCGGGCTGAAGGAACTTGCGAATTGAGGCGGGTGGGCTTTCAGCGCAATCTGTTGTATTCTTACAAAATTCGCATCGACCCCATGAGCGTAAGATTATGACTGCCACCACAACCCTGTCTTCGAAGTTCCAGATCTCGATCCCAAAAGAAGTTCGCGACAGCAAGGAGTGGCAGGCGGGTCAGGAGTTCGTCTTCATCCCCAAGGGCAAAGGCGTGCTCGTGATGCCCGTGCCGAAGGCCGAGGATCTGGCTGGCATTGCGCGGGGCGCAAAAAATCTCGATTACCGGGACCGGAAAGATCGCGTCTGATGCCTGTCGTCGATACATCGGCCTGGATCGAGTGGCTGCAGGATTCTCCGCTCGGCCGAACGCTGGCGCCGTATTTTGCAAATCCGACAGACTGCATCGTGCCGACCATCGTTCAGCTGGAACTCGCCAAATGGATGACGCGAGAAGTCTCCGAGGACGCGTCCGATCAGGTCATCGCCTTCACGAAAACCTGCGATGTCGTTCCTCTTGACACGCATGTGGCCCTGCGCGCCGCTGAGCTTTCCCAGACACATAAACTCGCGACTGCCGACGCGATCGTCTATGCCACCACGCTGCACCGGCACAGCGAGGTTGTGACCTGCGATGCCCATTTCAAAGATTTGGAGGGCGTGATCTATCATCCGAAGGGACAAGGGCGATGACAGATAAGCGCCGCATCGGGAGCGCTCACTCCGGATGCGTTTCGAGCCATTCGGCCAGCGCCGCGTCAATGCGTGTCTGCCAGCCCGCCCCCTTTTTTTTTGAAGGCCTCCAAGACGTCAGCCGACAGGCGGATACTCACGGCGACCTTGGGGCTTTCCTTTGGCGAACGTCCTCGTCGCACGACTTCGCCCGCGCGAACGAGGTCTGCGGTCTCGAACCATTCCTGCGTGAGTTCGGGACCATCCTCGTATTCCTCGTGCGTGATCACATGCGCATCGACCTTGGCGAGATCGCTTCCGGTGCACGGGCGCGCCTTTTCCTTTTGGTCAGACGCCGAACTTGGGTCCATAGCGTTCGATTTTGCGCGCATTCGCATTCCTCAGACAAAAATAATCCAGAGGCGCCGCAAACATGACAGATAAGCCCCGCCTCGTCTCAGCCGATAAGCGCGAGGACGATGTCGATTCGTCCATCCGCCCGCTCTCGCTGCTCGATTTCACGGGCCAGGAAGCCGCGCGCAAGAACCTCAAGGTATTCATTGAGGCCGCCAAGGCACGCGGCGAGGCGCTGGATCATGTGCTCTTCGTCGGCCCCCCCGGCCTCGGCAAGACCACGCTCTCCCAGATCGTCGCGCGGGAACTCGGCGTCAATTATCGTACAACCTCGGGGCCGGTCATCGCGAAGGCTGGCGACCTCTCCGCGCAGCTGACCAACCTCGAAGAGCGTGACGTGCTCTTCATCGACGAAATTCACCGGCTCAATCCGGCGGTGGAGGAAATTCTTTATCCGGCCATGGAGGATTTCCAGCTCGATCTCATCATCGGCGACGGCCCCGCGGCGCGCTCGGTGAAGATCGACCTCGCCAAATTCACGCTGGTCGGCGCGACCACCCGCGCGGGGCTTCTCACGACCCCGTTGCGCGACCGTTTCGGCATTCCCGTTCGGCTGAATTTCTACACGGTGGCCGAGCTGGAATCGATTGTCAGCCGGGGCGCCCGCGTCATGGGCATTCCCATGACCGCTGACGGCGCCAACGAGATCGCCCGCCGCGCCCGTGGCACGCCGCGCATCGCCGGGCGCCTTTTGCGCCGGGTGCGCGATTTCGCCATCGTGGACGGCGATCCCTCGATCACCCGCAAGGTGGCCGACGGAGCGCTGCGCGCGCTCGATGTGGACGAAATCGGCCTCGACATCATGGATCGGCGCTATCTCGACACTGTCGCACTGAAATTCGGCGGCGGCCCGGTCGGCATAGAAACCATCGCCGCCTCGCTGTCGGAACCCCGCGACGCGATCGAGGAGATCATCGAGCCTTATCTGCTCCAGCAGGGCTTCATCCAGCGCACACCACGCGGCCGCATCCTCACCCAGGCAGCCTTTCGCCATCTGGGGCTGGAAGCCCCGCCGCGCGAGCCCAACCAGATCGGTCTGTTCGGAGACGAGGATGCCTGAGCAACCCCACCATCACCCCGTCCGCGTCTACTACGAAGACACCGACTTCTCCGGCGTCGTCTACCACGCGTCTTATCTGCGTTTCCTCGAGCGTGGGCGCACGGAAATGCTGCGGGATCTCGACATCCATCAGGGTGCGATCCATGCCGGGGATACAGCCGCGCGTTTCGGCTTCGCGGTGCGCGCCATGACCATCGAATTCCTGAAGCCCGCCCGCATGGACGATCTTGTCATCGTCGAGAGCACGCCCCGCGAGATCGGCGGCGCCTCGCTCGAACTCGACCAGCGCATCCTGCGCGGCGACGAGGTTCTCGTAACAGCACGTGTGCGGATCGCTTGCGTCGCCGAGGGGCGGCCGGCGCGTATTCCCATGGAAATCCGCAGCAAATTGGCGCCTTAGCCATCCCAGACACCCGGGCTCGGGCTGTGCATTGCAGCACGCGGTAACGCGATATTAACCCTGTTGGGTCCTTAACTCACTCGTGGCGACAGGCTTTGTGAACGGTTTCGAGCCGGACTGAGCCCCAGAATTGACGGATTCTGCGCAGAGGAACGGCGGAAGCGCGTGCCGTGGCCGTGCCCGCGCTGGACGAGCGAAGGACCCTTGAGATGAATCCTGCCGACATTGCATCGGGAGCCGTAGCGGCTTCCACCGAAGTGTCTTTCTGGCACATGTTCTGGCAGGCGCATTTCGTCGTCAAGGTCGTGATGCTTGGTCTGCTCGGCGCGTCCGTCTGGAGCTGGGCCATCATCGTTAACAAATTCATCCTCTTCTCCAACGCCAAGAAAGCGATGGATCGTTTCGAGGAAAGCTTCTGGTCGGGTAACTCGCTGGAGGACCTCTACCAGAACCTCTCGACCCGACCGACGACCGCCATGGCAACCCTCTTCGTGGCCGCCATGCGCGAGTGGAAGCGCTCCTTTACCGGTGCCGCCTCCTCCTTCATGGGCCTTCAGGCACGCATCGAGAAAGTTCTCGACGTCTCCATCGCCCGCGAGATCGAGCGACTGGAATCGCAGCTGCTCGTTCTGGCCTCCGTCGCATCCGCCGGCCCGTTCGTCGGCCTCTTCGGCACGGTCTGGGGCATCATGAGCGCCTTCCGTTCCATAGCTGCCTCGAAGAATACCTCGCTCGCAGTTGTGGCGCCCGGCATCGCAGAGGCGCTTTTCGCCACCGCCATCGGCCTGTTCGCAGCTATTCCGGCGCTGGTTTTCTACAACATCCTGTCGGGCCGGGTTGCCCGCTCGCAGGCGCGGATGGAGAGCTTCGCGGACGAATTCTCCTCGATCCTGTCGCGCCAGATCGACCAGCATGTCGCCAGCGAGCGCGACCGCGCGGCTTGATGCCCGCCTGAAGGAGTTCTTGCATGGGAATGTCGGTCGGAGCAGGCCACAAGGGCGGACGCCGGCGGCGCGGCGTGCCGCGCTATGCCGCCATGGCCGACATCAACATGACGCCGTTCATCGACGTCATGTTGGTGCTGCTCATCATCTTCATGGTCGCCGCCCCGTTGCTCGCATCGGGCGTGCCGATCGATCTGCCGCAGACGAAAGCCGCTGCGCTGAACATCGACAAGAAGCCGCTCAGCGTCGCTATCGACGAAAAGGGTGCGATCTTCCTCGCCGACCAGCCGGTCGCCATGGACGATCTGCCCGAGCGTCTGAAGGCGGTTGCCAAGGAAGGTTTCGATGAGCGCATCTATGTGCGCGGCGCCAAGGCCGTGAACTATGGCCGCGTCGCCGAAGTCATGTCGATCATCACCAGCGCCGGCTACAAGAAGGTCGCACTGGTGACCGAGCAGGAAAAGAAGTGAGCCGCGCGTCGTGAAATTTTCTGCGACCGAACCAGGCATCGTCGTTTCCGGCGTCGCGCATGTCGCGATGCTGCTGGCGACGCTCATTGTCTTTTCGGACGCGCCGAAATTCGACGAGGCTCAGGAATCCGTGCCCGTCGAGATCGTCACCGATCAGCAGTTCAATCAGATCATGAAGGGCGAGAAGACGGCCAAGGAAACGAAGCCTCTTCCCCCGCGCGCCGACAAGGTCGCGGAAGTCAGCGAAACGAAGCCCACCCCCGTTCGCAACGAGGCCAAGGTCGATACAGCTGCGCCGCCGGTCAACGCCAAACGCGAGCCCGATCCCGGCGAGGATGAGAAGCCCGTGCCAACGCCGCCCCAGCGCGTTGCAGCTCTTCCCAAGCCTGACCCTGTGAAGCCGGAGCCCCCGATTCCCGAGCCGCCGTTGCCGACGCCGCGACCGCCGGAGAAGGCTGAACCCAAGCCCGAACCGCCGAAGGATGCGGAGGCCGTCGAGCCGCCG
>JAQGKN010000585.1 GCA_028290085.1 Hyphomicrobiales bacterium | reverse complement strand
TGCGGTCCCGGCAACAATGGCGGCGACGGCTTCGTGGCGGCTCGCCTGCTGGAGGCGCGCGGGCTCAAGGTGCGGGTCTTCCTTCTGGGCGCACGCGCAGGTCTGAAAGGTGATGCCCTAGCCGCCGCGATCCGCTGGACCGGCACTGCCGAACCACTCGCCGCCTACATGCCCGATGGGACGGACCTCGTGATTGACGCTTTGTTCGGCGCAGGGCTCGCCCGCGATCTCGACGGCGAGGCGCGCGCTGCCGTCGAGCGAACGAATCGCTGGCGGATGGAGACCGGGCGTCCAGTGCTTGCCGTCGATGTACCCTCGGGGCTCGATGGCGCAACGGGGCGGGTGCGGGGCGCCGCCATCGAGGCGGATGCGAGCATCACGTTCTTCCGGCTGAAGCCCGGTCACATCTTGTTGCCGGGCCGCGAACTCTGTGGCGCCCTGCGGCTCGCGGATATCGGCATACCCTCTGCTGTCCTGACCGAGATTGCTCCTCAGACCTCGCTCAACACGCCCGCCCTCTGGGCCGCGCATCTGCCGCGTCCCGCGATGGCGGGGCACAAATATTCCCGTGGTCACGCGGTGGTCGTGTCCGGTTCAGCCTGGAAGACCGGCGCGGCACGGCTGTCGGCGCGCGGCGCCTTGCGGATGGGGGCGGGGCTGGTAACGGTCGCAGCCCCTCCCGATGCGCTGTTTGTCCATGCCGCGCATCTGACCTCGATCATGCTGAGCCCCTGCGTGGGCGCCTCCGGCCTGGTGCGCATTCTTGCCGATCCGCGCAAGAACGCTCTCGTGATCGGCCAAGGATTGGGGACCGACGAAGATGCGCGAAGCCTCGTTCATGCCGCATTGGCCCCGGCAGCAGGCCGTGGGTTGGTGCTCGATGCCGATGCGATAACGCTCTTTGCGGGCGCTGCCCGGGTGTTCGGCGAACGCATCCGGGCGCATGGCGGGCCGGTCGTTCTGACACCTCACGATGGTGAATTCCAGCGCCTTTGCAAGGGTTTGGTGCGATGTGTTGAATCAGAATCGCAGGCACCTGATTCAGCGTCTCTGGGCTTTGAATCAAAGTTGGAAGCAGCTCGCACCCTCGCCGCCTTGACGGGCGCGGTTCTCGTCTTCAAGGGAGCAGACACCGTGGTCGCCTCGCCCGACGGGCGCGCAGCTATCGCGGCTGATCTGCCACCAGATCTCGCCACAGCAGGCTCGGGGGATGTGCTCGCGGGAATGATCGGAGGCCTGCTGGCACAAGGCATGGACGCATATGAGGCAGCCTGTGCGGCCGTCTGGCTGCATGGCGCCGCTGCGCGTCATCTCGGACGCGGCTTGATCGCGGAGGACCTGCCGGATGCTCTGCCGGCGGCTTTTGCAGGGATCGGGATGTGAGGAGAGGTCCCAGAAAGAAAGAAGGCCGCCGACTTTCGTCAGCGGCCACAAGTCTAGGGAGGAAACGCCCAAGGAGGGCTACGACAGGCGACTAGCGCCACGTCGATGACGCATAATCCATGGTGCGACGCACAATCACAAGCGGTGAGTTCGCATGGCGGCTATGCAACGAACGCAGGGCTGCCAGGGTCACCAATGCATTGCGAGTGGGGCGCATCGTGAAAAGTGCTAATTTCGCAGGGCTGCCCCCGAAAAACGCAAGGAAAACAGTGCTCATGACAATGTTGCGGCGCAAAGCTTCGCTGTTTCGCAGCTTCCTCGCCCTGGAGGCTTCCGGAGGAATTGTTCTGCTGCTCTGCGCAGCCGCCGCGCTTTTCATCGCCAACTCGGGCTGGAGCAGTGCCTATTTTCATGTGCTGGGCAGCTATGTCGCCGGTTTGAGCCTGCTTCACTGGATCAATGACGGGCTGATGGCCCTTTTCTTCTTGCTCGTCGGGCTCGAAATCAAGCGCGAGCTTCTGCATGGGCAATTGCGCAGCTGGGCCGACCGCGCGCTGCCGGGCATCGCGGCGCTCGGCGGCATCCTTGTCCCCGCGCTGATTTATTTGGGGCTCAACCTTGGCAGCTCGGCCACCTTGCGGGGCTGGGCCGTGCCCGCGGCGACAGATATCGCCTTTGCGCTGGGCGTGCTGGCGCTTCTGGGATCGCGCGTACCAGTCTCGCTGAAGATCTTTTTGACGGCGCTGGCGATTCTCGACGACCTCGCAGCGGTGGTCATCATCGCACTCTTCTACACGGCGGGTCTTTCGCCCTGGATGCTGGGCGGGGCAGCGTTGGTGGTCGTTGTCCTTTTCGCGCTCAACCGGTTCGGTGTTCGCTCTCTCTGGCCCTACCTCGTGCTGGGAGCACTTCTCTGGGTGCTGGTCCTGAAATCAGGCATCCACGCAACCGTTGCCGGCGTGCTGCTTGCCATGACTATCCCGAGCCGCGACAGGTCAGGCGGCAAGCTGGCAGGCAGTCCGCTCTACAGGCTGGAACACGGGCTGCACCCAGCCATCACCTTTCTGGTGCTGCCGGTGTTCGGCTTCGCCAATGCGGGCGTCTCGCTGGTGGGGGTGCGGTGGGAGAGCCTGCTGCATCCGGCCACCCTGGGCACAACAGCCGGCCTGTTCTTCGGCAAGCAAATCGGTGTTTTCCTCGCGGTCTGGCTGGGGACGCTCGCGGGCCTCCTGCGCCGTCCGGCAGGTGCGAGCTGGGCTCAGATCTATGGTGTCGCGCTGCTCTGCGGCATCGGTTTCACCATGAGTCTGTTCATAGGCCTTTTGGCGTTCCCGGATTCGCCCGAGTTTCAGGATGCGGTGAAGATTGGCGTACTCGCAGGCTCTGGTCTCGCGGCGCTCTTCGGCGCGCTGCTGCTCCGTCTTGCGCCAGCGGGGAAACAGCCGGCCTGATCAGCTGACTTCGAACCATGTCGCGGGGCCGCTGGCGGTGCCGAACCCGCTCTCGATGAGCCATTTGCCTGGATTATCAGCCACGAAGGCAACGCGTACCGTGCGCCCCTCGGGCACCACGACCGAATCGCGCCAATAGGGCTCCCATCCATCGTCGAGCGGGTGCAACTGCCGCATCACGTGGCCATGCACGTGCATCTGCTGGGCCATGGCGGACTTGTTGACGAAGCCAAGGCTCACTGGCG
Organism: Hyphomicrobiales bacterium; assembly: GCA_028290085.1. Classification (GTDB taxonomy): domain Bacteria; phylum Pseudomonadota; class Alphaproteobacteria; order Rhizobiales; family Beijerinckiaceae; genus Terripilifer. Next base: position 895 of record JAQGKN010000585.1, on the reverse strand, counting down.
TCCCACGCTTCACCGAAAACAACGGCTTTGTGGGCAGCGCGTCGCTCGATTGCCCGCTCAAGCTCCACGGCTTGGCGGGCCCTTGCGCCGCGGGACCGCCCTCGATGGTGAGATCGGCGCGCTTCGCCTTTTCCAGCGCAATACTTTCAGGCAATAGCGGATTAGCGGGCAGGGCGGCGATGGGAGGCAGGGCAGGGCGTGCCTCGCCCTTGGTCAAAAAGCGCAGCAGCGTCTGAGGACCCGCGTTCGATCCGGTCATGCCGCGCAATACCACGCTCACGTGATTGTCCGCCTCGCGCGGCATGTCGAAGAACACGTCGAACCGCCCGCCGGGCGTCGCGGGAACCGTCTGACGCACGGTCTCGAACAGGTCGCAGGGCTGACCGTCGATGGCAGCGACCAACGGGCGGGTGCCCTCGAACCCGACCGCCATGAGCCGCCGCGCCGAGCCATTGGCCAGCCGCAGCCGCACGCGGGAGCCCGGGCGCAGCTCCACCGGCGCGGGCTCGCGCTCGCCGTTGATGCTCACCATGGGGGCGGTGCCCTCGGGGCCGGACCAATCGGCCAGCAGGCAGGCGATCTCGTGATCGACCTTGGGCGGTTCCTTTTCTTCGACGATGAGCAGTCCCGTGAGGCCATGTGCCGTCTGATCCAGGGCCTGCGCGCGAAAACCCGAATGATAGAGAAAGGTGCCGGCATCGGGTGGTGTAAAGGCGATGTCGAAGGTCTCGCCCTTGGCGACGGCCGCCTGCGTCAACGGCGCGGCACCGTCCATGCCGTTGGGGAGGCGCACCCCGCGCCAATGGATCGAGGTCGGAGTATCGAGTTCGTTGGCGAGGCGAAGTCGCACCTCTTCACCGAGCTTCACACGGACGACAGGAGCGGGGACAAGTCC
>JAQGKN010000672.1 GCA_028290085.1 Hyphomicrobiales bacterium | reverse complement strand
ATCTGGCCGACTTGGAAGCCGCGCGTGAGGAGGCTATTGCCGGTGCCCGTGAGATCATGAGCAACCGAATTTTGGGCGGGACACGATCAGCTCACTGGAAGTTCGAGATCGTTGACGACGCGGGCTTAGTGGTCCTGGATTTTCCATTTACCGATGCAATCGACTGACACGCTCCGCTTGCTGGGTTTAGCCAGGCCTAATGTTCGCGTATGCCGGCCCGGTACTTCGCCAAGGCGCGCTGTGCGGCCCCGACGACCGCCTCGAGATGCAGGAACGTCATCTCGAACGCAAGCTTCTCCCCGCCTTTCGATATTGCGACGATCCGAACTGACGAAATAACATCGGGATCGTTCACATCAACCTCGATCTTAAGGAGGTCTTTGGCGTGGAATTCATCACATTGAGTAGCCATCTGAGATTCCGCGCACTGGGCTTCCCAATTGGAAGGTAGAAAGCGCAGGTTACAAGCCCCAAAATAGTCGAACGGCTGACACAAATCTGTGAAACTGCAAACCAGCCCGACGCGATACGTCGCCTTGGGTGGTCGATAACTTCCTCCAACGGAGGGAGTGAGCCTTTTCGCCGGATCTAGCGAAAACTCGGCTGAGGCACTGCCCTCAAAAGACTTCCAAGCAACCCACTCGCAGTGGGTTGGTCCGCCCTCGGTGGGAGAAAGAACGCGGCGAGAGGCGGCGGGAAACGCGCGTCTCGGTACACCTTGGGTTTATTGCGATAGTCGCCCTACCGGTTACATTTCCGGTCGAAAGCGCAAGAAAACACGCTCAGCAGCAGCACTGATGGTTTTCAACATCAATGACTTAGTCCGGCACATCCGCGTCTCTCGCAGGTCATCGCCGGAACCGCCCAGCCCGCGCCGTTACCGCACCGCCGCTCGGGGATGGATAGCAGCGGCCGTGCTGGCGCTCGGGGTCATGTCATTCTTCGCGTGGTGCGGGCTTCTGGCGTATTGGGTTTGGCAGATTGCCATTTTGGCTTTGAGCCGAAACTAGCGGGGCCAAGGGATCCCCGATCGAGCTGACGGGACACGCGGCCATGGAGATACGCCTGCCCCCTCTCTTTCCACTCCAAGGGCTCTCATCGCTGCTTGAACGACGTCAACGGAGCCAACTGGGCGGTCAGTCTCATCTCGGACCAGTACGGCAACGGCGACCACCCCTCTGTCCTGTCGGATCGCCTCCATGGCCAGCTCACAAGCGGCTTTCCTAGCCTCCTCGAGTGCACTCTCATCGTCGAGGAGAAAGTCGCCGACGAGGTCGGGCGCGAGAGAGTCAATCATGCGCACGTCGAAAAAGTATCTTTCCATCGTGAAATACCCGTGTGCTGAAAGGTGCTCCGACTGGTAGGGGGCCGCCTCGATTTGCGGAAATGTATTTCCTGGAGGGCCACATGCCGAAATCTAGATGGCGGCCTCGGAGGTGAGGCTGGGCCATGGGAGCATCTGCTAGCGAGGTTATCGCGGGATTCTCGTAAATGAGGCGGCAGGGGGCTACAAATTAAGCTTTGTCCATGATTGCGGCTGCCAAGCTACCCGGGCGTGAAACCTCGAATTTCTCAGCAAATCGAAATCTGTTCTGTAACCGCATTTCTAGCCGGCCCAGCCAAATGCGCGGGCCGCATTCATCAGGCTCATGTTCAGGCGATCCTCAGCAGCATCATACCGGGCGGTTAGTGTGACGACAAAACCCTTGAAACGCGACGCCGCGGAACTGCAGTTAGGGACTTACGTTTCCGAATTCATTGATGTTAGGAGGCGGAGCGATGAAAGCGATTTCAGAGCGAGATGTCCCGGTTTCCGAACTTCTGCAGCGGCGTTCATTCCTGAAATGGGGTGCCGCGTCCTTCCTCGCCTTGGCGACGATCCCAGCGCTGAGCCGAAAGGCAAGAGCTGGCGGAGATGAATATGAAGATGAAGATGAAGATGATGATCTCCCTGCCCCCGGTTACGACCCGCGGGAATACCGAGACGACGAAGACGATGGCGATTGATGGTGCCGATGAGGCGAGTGACCCCTAGTCTCTGCTTCTATATCCCGAAGCTGCGAAGGCGTCCTAGGGGTTAGTCACAACGGCCTTTTCGCCCGAAATCTGAGAGATATGCCTGCGCCTCAGGGCCTCGTTGTCGCGCTTCCTTTGGTCGACCGAGGCGCTTCGTAACTTCCTCCAATGGAGGAAGTACGTGCGCCGCGGTGGCTGAGGGGTATGCTCAAAACTGAGCAGACGCGGCTGGCGGCACGGACGCGGGGTAAGTCATCCCATCCTCAATGAGGTAGGCGGACGCTATCCGCCTAAGTGACTTAACCATCCCTTAGGCAAATGTGACGCAATTTCCACTCAGGGAAATGATGTCACGCTTATTCCCGTCTGTTCCGGAGCTAACTCCAGATCCCGCGGCGGTTAACCTAACCCCATCGCGGGATCGCTGTTCTTCCGGCGGAAGATCCACACCTGATGAGAGACTGAGTATGGCGAAGTACCGAATGACCTTCGTCGCGCAGAAAAAATCCTCGGCGACGAAGCCTGCCAAGTGGGCTCGTCTCCTTACTGCAACCGGACAAGTGGGTGCTTTGACACTTCTGTCATTCACGGCAGTGTCGATTATCCTGCGGTGGGGCGGTCTGAAGGTTTTCTAGGTGCGTTGCGGCGCTTTCAGCCCTTCGTGCTTACTCTCGGCATTTGAGAGCGCAGCTCAGATAAATGAAATGGCCCCTCACTCTCTCTGGACCGCGGCTGCGTCCATGAGGGCAGAAGTGACCAATGCAGTCTGGAGGCCGCGGCGCGTGGCGGCGCACCCTGCCGCTTCTTGCTTGAACGTGTCTCCAGCGCTAGGGAAGCGTCGTGCCGGAGAACCGGTAGCCGTTCAAGCGTTCGACAAAAGCGAGGCTATGCCACGGTATATGATCTTCTTTGACGAACAATCCCAACAGCACGTACCCTGCAAATCGTAGACGGAAATCCCCTCTACCCGATCGCTTTCGACGAGCCGTCCGCACAGATTGGAATTCGCCGTCGTGGCCATCGCAAGGCGCCCTTCCGCAATTCAGCTTGCAAGCGGGACATTATTCAGCGCCTCCGGTAAGGCACGACGCGACCGTCGCCATTAAATTCGTAGGTGCGAGGTCGGGCCGCAGTCGAATCGTCGAGAATACTTGGAACCGGATCCTTGAGGCACTCAGGTGCGCCGCCAGCAGCGACGACACAGATATGGACTGGTGGCCGGGATTGTGCGGCGCAAAGGTTCGTAGAGCAGACCAGAGCAGTGAGGCCTATGAGGAATGGTTGCATGAGGATATCTGACATGGTGGCCTCCCGTTGAAGGCCTCGTCGCGAGGGCACATGCCGGACGCGCTTATCGGAGCTTTCGCTGTGATCTAGCGACGGAGCTTGTAACTGAGGTAGATATTCCCCTCGAGCCCTACCAGCTGCCGGGGGCATAATGAAGAGACAACGCAGAGGAAATGTCACACACAGCCTCACGGCCAAGTTAGGGCCACTGGAAACTCCACTATGCGCTTGCTTGGACTTTCCCGCCGCCTGAGCTATTTGCCCGATAGAGGCCGCGGGCGCATTCATGAGGGCGCATTCTGGTCTAGCTACTTGGATAAACACTGCTGCCGAATACGTACAGCAGCGTCACCCTCAAAAAGCGGCGCGGCAGACCCGAACGCTACTGGATCGTGAGACAAGGCAGATCCCAAGATGCAGCAGCTTCCTCCGCCTCGCGCCTCGTGGGGCGGTCGTGAACGATAGTTTGAGTACCGCTCGGCTCGCAGAAGATGACCGACCAGACTTCAGCCCCGGTTGCCTCGATCAAGTCTCGGCGGATCATGATCCAGCAGTCTGGGAAGCTATCGTTCATCTCCTGCTCCACTTGTAGAGCCAGATCACACCCATCGCGTCGGGGCGGCCAAGACGTGTACGCGCCCAAGACCGCCCCTAACCGCCGCGAAAGCTGGGGGGCAGCGCAGCGGCTGGTTTGTGATTAGCACTTCGCCGTGAATCGGAAGACCCTTTTTAGCCCGTAAGTTGAGAAGTGCGCCTGAGAACCAAGGCGTCGCTGGCGCGATTCTTTTGGTCGACCAGGTAAATGGTAACTTCCACCAACGGTGGAAGTACGAGCACCCCCGGCGCGGGGTTGGTGCAAGCGCTAGACTGCTACTCCGGGCTTGCCGGTTCCGATCTAAAACTCGCCGCCACCTGTCCACCGTCTGTAGAGAATGTTCGCGATAGCACCGACCAAGATGCCAATGATCAGAAGTAACCAGCGACGGGTTCGCGCTGCGCGCTCATCGGGCGTCATCTGTGCCTTAGCCTCGATTTGTGGGCGGAGCGGGCGCGTAGTCCTGTTTATGATGCTTGCGAAAGTGATCGGCGTCCGTCAGGTACGAGTAGAGCCCGGCCGCCACGACGGCGAAAAGCATTAATGCGGCAGCGACGCCAAGCGAGTCGTACTTCTTCACGGGAACCCCACGGGACAATAGACGAAGGCTATGCTTTTAGCCGCCCGGTTGGGCGTTCTCGTGGTCTACCATGAAGAAGGTACAGGGACTTATCTTGATGACTACCCCGTTGGCACGAACGTCAGGAGCCGCAAGCGCAGCGGCCCAAGCCCTTGTCGTCGCGAGTCTTTGAGCTTTATTTCAGCGCAAAGCCGATATTGGCCGGTCCGAATTATCGTTGCGAGACAGAGACTTTCGGTGTTTTTTCCACCCGAAACAGCCTAAAGCGGCCGCTCCCCTCCATACTATGGAGCTTGGACTTACTCAAATGGAGGAAGTTGGATCACTAGCCGATCATTGGCTTGCCGATCAGGATGCCCCGGCCTTTCCCCTCATCGGGGACGAACACCAGCCCTGCCCGCTCCAATGTCTCCACAACAGCCGCGTTGTTCATGATCTGCAGGGTGGCGGTTTCGGCCTTGGCTTCAAAGGCACTGATTGTGGATTTGGACATAAGACGCTCTGTGAATCGTATCGGGACTACCGGGCAGAGCCGCTCAAACGTTTGAACGCCCATTCCGCAGTAACGGGAGGCGTCCTGCTTCGTGAGGAGCCTGGGAGGCAGTTGGGCTCTCATCGATGGCAGGTCTTCCCTCGTAAATTCAGGCTTCTGTCCCCAGGGTGCACGCCCACGGGGCCAGGAACTTCAAGCCCGGGTAACGCGGAAATGCGCGGTTTCCGACACTCGGTTGCAAAGTCCCGCGCGTTCCCCGCCAATGTCACCGAGGCGCGTACGGAGTTGGATCATGCCTTACTCGGCCACAATGCGTTTTACATGCCCGTGCGGGGCGGAGGTTCACGCCATGCTAACATGCGCGGACAACTGCGTAGACTCGACTACAGTGCCGGTGGAATGTTGGTCCTGTGCCACAGTTCTAGCCCGGGTGCCGGTCTTGTCTGCTAGGACGGGCGCAACCGCCGAGGAAGTCTTCCTGGACGCTGCACTCGCTGCAGACGGCGATGTTCAAACGAAGGAAAGCCACGCTTAGCCCTTCGGGAACCTAGGAATTCGCTCGCCGTGGCCGGCAAGCGTTCGACAATCACCCGTTACGGTTCATCATCATGCGCTCATGACGTGTCATCCGTTTGTGGCGCATCATCCGTTGCTTCGTCGGACGGCGCCTGACTTCAGGGGCGCCCACGCGCTTGCCCGACAACTGGGCAGCTCCACCGCCGCTCTGATCACCACGCCCCGCCTCGGGTGCCTGCGCAACAGCAAAGCTCATAGCGAGCATGAGAGCGGCGGCAGTTATGCCGACAATAGAAAGCGATTTCTTCATGTCAGATCTCCGTGTTCCCGGGCACTGCAGCTCGCGGTGGTCATTCACCCGCTTTTGGAGCGCCCGGCCGGGCAGTTGAATGCCCCTGAGTGCTATCAGGGGTCATTTCTGAGGACGTAGGGTCCTCCTGCATTTCCAAGCACACTGCGAGGTGTACATAGCTGGGGAACATGCTCTTGGCCTGATCCAAGCACAACGCCTTCGATCCAGCGGAAGCCTTATCCCAGGTCCCTTTTGAGGTCATCTCGGCGAGAGCGTCACGCTCACTTTGCATGCATTGATCGTAAGGGGATTTGTCCCCTGGTGAGAGTTTCTGCGCGCTCCGACAGGTTTGTTCGATATCGAGCTGGGGAACGGACGCGGCCCAGCTCGACGGAGAGCAGAGCAAAATAGCTGCAACCAAGCTTGCACGGCCGCCAACAATTATCGACATCTCAGCCTCCGCTGAAGATTGAATTACTCGCAGCGACCGCAATTCTAGCCCTCTATACCCGCCCACACAATCACGGCGCGCCCGAACCTGATCAGAGCTCCGCAGCGTCAGCGATAGCCACTGGCCTGAAAATGATACGGCCCCGAAGGGTGAACCTCGGGGCCGATCTTGCTGCCCTCAACCGAGAGGAACTCAGAATTGAGGCTCAGAAGCAACGCGGGTCCACGTTGTCCAACTGAGCGCAAACAGGCTCGTTGTTACGGTCGTTGATTGCAAACGTAGCGGTCGAACCCAGAGCCACCATCATGGTGGCCAAGATGAGGAGAATCGAGCGTCTCATGACGTCCTCCAAGGTT
>JAQGKN010000572.1 GCA_028290085.1 Hyphomicrobiales bacterium | reverse complement strand
CGCCGCAGGACCGGCGATGATCAGCCCGCAGGGCCGGATCGACACCGCGAACAGGATGATGCCGCCGAAGACGAAGAAAGGCCCGCGCAGCGACCAGCGCTCCAAACGCGCGCCGTCCACAAGGAATGAATTGATCACGAGGCCGACGCCGCCGAGGAAAACGAGCACCGCCAGAGATTGCGGAAGCATGCCCGCGCCCACGGCGTTCAACGTGCCGCGCGCAAGTTCCTGAGCTTGCCAGAAGGCAAAAAGCCCAACCGCCATCAGGAACAGTCCAGCTGCACAATCCTGCCCGGATCGAAGCCTGACGAAGCTCCCTCTATTTTCTGGCGAGGATGCCTGTTGTGTCATCGTGTTACCCCCCTCGTGGCAGCCGGGTGACGGCTTGCAAAGGGATCGGATCCAGAAGACCGCTCGCCTCATTTCTTCGCGTCACCCTTGTTGTGACGGCATCCTAATGGGATCATTCGGGTTGCGCCACCGCAATGGCGACGGCCGCGACTAAAGGCGGACCACCCCCATGCGCGCAGTTTTCATCTCGGCCAGATAATCCGCGAAGGCTGCATCCATGTCGAAGGCCGGGCTCCAGCCCAGGTGTTCGCGCGCGGCGGCAATGGACAAGGGCGCAGCTTTCGACTTGGGAGCCTCCCCCGGCAGGATCTCACACGAGAGGCCGGGCAGCAGGCGCGCGACCGACGCCACAACCTCCGCGAAGGGCGTCACCACCCCGTTGCCTATGTTGAAGATCGTCTGCGGGGGCATGGCAACTCGCACGGCGAGATCGACCGCGCGGCCCATGTCGCGCGCATAGACATATTCATTGGCGATGGTTTCGGCCGAGGCAATGCGCGCCGTGCCGCCGTCGAGCCCGGCCTGAAGAAGCGCCTGCATTTTCGCGCCGCCCGACGAGCCCGACCAGAAGTGCCCGTAGCCGAAGACATTGGCGGGGCGCAGCATGATAAGCTCGAAGCCGTATCGATCGGCATAGGCTTCGAGCAGCAGCTCCTTGGCGGCCTTGAGGTTGCCATAACCCCGGCCCGCGCCGCGCGGGAAGCTTTCGTCGATGGCGCCGCCTGTATTGCGGCGCGTGTCGTAGACGCCGAAGGTGCTCATGTGCACGAGGCGGCGCAGACCGCAGAGGCGCACGCATTCGGCGACATTCTTCGTGCCGCCCAGATTGATGTCGAAGGCCAGATCGAGCGATTGCTGCACGCGGCCGCCGATGAGCCCTGCCGTGTGCACGATTGTGCTCACGCCAAATGTTTGCACGGCATCTATCAAGGCGGGCAGATCGCGCACATCACCACGCACGAGCTTAGCCTTGGCCGGCCCGAGTTTGAAGTCGATGAAATCAGCGCGCGGCTCGGGATCGAAGAAGACGATCGCATCGCCATGCGCCAGCGCCTCGCGCGCGAAGGATGTGCCGATGAGCCCAGCACCCGTCACCAGAATCGTTGCCATCTTGTTCCCTCGCTCGATCTTGCATGGTTCTTGCTCATTCATCGAAGCAATCGTGCCGCACTGTCAACGCGCGATGCCGCCATTGTCTGGCAGGCGCGATGCCGGTATCGTCATCTCAAACCACTCGAAGAAAAGGGAACGCAACGCATGGCGAGGATCTCGCGTCTCGAAAAGCAATTGTCCGCACAGCGGACCGGCCTGATCATGTTCGACTCGCTGAACGGCTATCTCCACCCAGCCGATCCCGCTAAAGTGAAGTTTCTCGAAGAGCGTAACATCGTCCCCAACCTGCAGCGGCTGCTGCAAGGTGCCCGCAAAGTCGGCATGACTGCCTTTTATCCGAGCGGCGCGCATACGCCCGGAGGCGTCGACACCGTGGCCCGCCTCACCGACACCGACATGGACCTCGGCGCTGGTGGCGATACCGACAAGCCGATCAAGCCGCGTTTCTATGCCGGCTCCAACGAGTCCAAGATTGCACCCGAGATTGCGCCCGCCGAGGCCGACGTCGTCATCCCGAAGCACCGCTGGAATTCGTTCTTCCAGACCGATCTCGACCTGCAATTGCGCGTGCGCGGCATCGAGACGATCATCATCGCGGGCGGCTCGACGGATGTGGGCATCGCCAGCACCCTGTTCGGCGCGCGCGATCTCGACTACGGCATCGTCGTCGCCAAGGACGCCTGTTTCTCCGCACGCGGCAACAACAATCAATTCTTCATGGAGCGGGTCTTTCCGCGCATGGGCCGCGTGATGGACGTCGATGACATCGTCGCCTTGATGAGCGCCTGAGGGGATCCAGCATGACCAATCTCGAAACGAAGACGATCACCTGCGCGGGCGACATGCCGGCGTTTCTCGCCAAGCCCGAGGGCAGCGGCCGCAAGCCCGTCGTCGTGCTCATGCATGAGCGCTACGGCCTCGTCGATCACACGCGCGATCTCGCCAAGCGCTGCGCCAATGACGGTTTCGTCGTGCTCGCGCCGAACTTCTTCTACCGTCATCCGCAGCAGGACGTGCTGAAAGCGGGCGACAGCCGCTATGATCTCACCGATCCGGAATCTGTAGATTATCTCAAGGCGGCGCTCGCAGCGCTGGCGCAGGATCCGTCCGCAGACATGGAGCGCGTCGCGGTCGCGGGTTACTGCCAGACAGGCCGTCATCCGCTGATCTTCGCCTCGCAAGAAAAAATCTCCGCCGCCATCGTCTGGTACGGCGCGGCCTCGAAGCGTGAGTGGCTCGTGACCGCCGATCAGCCGCGCGCGCTCGACGACGTTCTTGCCGATGTGACCTGCCCGGTCTTCGGTGCTTTCGGCGCCGCCGATCATATCATCGCTGTCGAAGATGTGACGCGCATGCGCAATGCGCTCGAAAAGCACAAGAAGAGCTACGACATCAACGTCTATGCGGGCGCACCACACGGCTGGCTGAACGACACCATGCCGGGCCGCTACCGCAAGCCGCAGGCAGATGCCGGCTGGGCTGCGCAGCAACGCTTTCTCACGGAAGTGCTGGCACCCGACTACAAGTCCGATCCGATCCGCTGGCGCTTCGATTGCGCCTTCAACGCCGATTACGATTTCTCCAAGAACGTGAGGCTCGAATGAGCGCGCAAGGTTTTCAGAAAGACGATTGCATTGTCGTGACCGGCGCGGCGCAGGGCATTGGCCGCGCGGTGGCGGTCGAACTTGCAAAGCGAGGCGCACGCCTCGTGCTGTGGGATATTTCGGACGCAGGGCTCGCC
>JAQGKN010000559.1 GCA_028290085.1 Hyphomicrobiales bacterium | reverse complement strand
ACCCAGTACGGTGCACGATCTGGCTCAGAAGGTCCGCCTCTTCCTCCCCGCTCCGGCCCGGACAACTACGCGGGCCGGGGTTTCCCAGGAGAAGTGGGCGACGAAGCACCTCGTGAGCCAGATCTATCTGGTCGCAGATGCGTGTCAGGATCGCCGTCGGGCCGTCCTGCGCGGAAAGCATGAGGTCTTCGGATATTGCCGTGGCGGGGTGGCGTTCACAAAACCTGTGGAGGCGCCCGAGCATGACGCGACTGTGCGGATCTTCACCGCCGATGCCGAGGCCTGCACCGTGCACGGACAGGGGCGCCCGTGATGCCAGTGTATCGATCTGGCGGTGCGAGGGGCCGTCGCCGCGCAGATGGGGCCGCAGCTCGACCTCGAAGAAGCCGGGCGTGTTTCGATCCTTGAGTATAGCGGCGAGGTGCGCGGGCTGAGCGGCGGCGCCTGCACGGTCGGGGAGCACTACGAGCGAGCCCATGATGAGATCCCATAATTTAAGTCTAATGAGGTCTTTCGACCCGGTGCATTCGCAATATCCAACGGCTTAGCTTGCGTAGCTTGCCTCAAGCTTGGCTCCAAACCGGAATTTTATTTAAGCTTGATGTAACGTTCACGTTCTCTGGGCGAAGAACGAGTATGGGGATGATTTCTGCGCGGGAAGATGAATGGGCGAACTGGATGCGCGCGAGCCTCGCGGGCGACGGAGCGGCGTATCGGGTGCTGCTGGAGGCCATGAGTCCAATCTTGCGCGCAATAGCCCGCAATGGCTTCGCGCGCGCGGGTGTCTCAGTGGCCGAGGCGGACGACGTGCTGCAGGAAACGCTGCTCGCGATTCATCTCAAACGCCACACCTGGCAGCAGGACCAGCCGCTGGGTCCGTGGGTCGCGGCTATCGCACGCTACAAGCTGATCGACCATTTGCGGCGGCGAGGGCGGCGGCTGGAAGTGCCCATCGAGCCGCTGATCGAGATTTTGGCGCAGGCCCCACCCGAGGAAACAATTTCGGATGAGGAGGTCAGGCGTCTGGCAGAGGCGCTGCAGGGCCGTCAGGGCGAGGTGGTTCGGGCGGTGGCGATCTCCCGCCGTTCGATCGGGGAGGCGGCGGCGGGACTGCGCATGAGCGAGGGCGCCGTGCGCGTCGCCCTGCATCGCGGGCTGAAGCAGCTCGCCACGCTCTACAGATTGGAGAACGCATGAGAACCGACGAGCTGATCCACGCCCTGGCGGAAGACGTCGCTGTCAAAGAGCGCGAGCCCGCTCGCACGCTTGCTCTGGGCGTCGTCGTCGGCGCCGTCCTGGCGGGGCTCGTTTTCGCGATCCTGTTGCGGCCGCGGCCCGGCATTGTGCAAGTCGCAGATGATCTGCGCTTTCTGTTCAAATTCGTGGAAGGGGGCACGTTGGCGCTGGCGGGGGTCGCCATTTGTGCGAGCCTGATGCGGCCGAGCGGCCGGCTCGCGGGCAGGGCATGGCTTCTCGCTGTGCCGCTGGGGCTTTTGCTTGTCGCGGTTATAACTGAACTGCTCGTCCTGCCGCAGCAGACGTGGGGCGCACGTCTCATCGGCGTGAACTGGATGTATTGCCTCGCGTTCATTCCAGTCATCGCCGTGGCGCCGCTCGCAGCCTTGCTGATGGCGATGCGACACGGCGCGCCTTCGCGGCCGGAGCTGGCAGGTGCCATCGCCGGATTGTCCGCCGGAGGCATTGCCGCGTTCTTTTACGCATTGCACTGCCCCGACGATTCGCCGCTCTTCGTGGCGACCTGGTACATGCTGGCAATTGCTGCCGTCACGGCGGCGGGCGCATTTGCCGGCCGCCGTTACCTGCGCTGGTAAGGCCCTAGAATTCGACCACGCTGCGGATCGACTTGCCTTCGTGCATCAGGTCGAAGCCTTCGTTGATGCGCTCCAGCGGCAGCTTCTGGGTGATGAGATCGTCGATGTTGATCTTGCCATCCATGTACCAGTCGACGATGCGCGGCACGTCGGTGCGGCCGCGGGCGCCGCCGAAGGCCGAGCCTTTCCAGACGCGGCCCGTGACGAGCTGGAATGGCCGTGTCGAGATCTCGGCGCCTGAAGGGGCCACGCCGATGATGATCGATTGGCCCCAGCCCTTGTGGCAGCATTCGAGCGCCTGGCGCATGACGTTCACATTGCCGGTGCAATCGAAGGAATAATCGGCGCCGCCCTTTGTCAGATCCACGAGATAGGGCACGAGATCGCCACCCACTTCCTTCGGATTGACGAAATGCGTCATGCCGAATTTCTCGGCCAAGGCTTTCTTGCTGTCGTTGAGATCGACGCCGACGATCTGCTCCGCGCCGATCATGCGCAGGCCCTGCACGACGTTCAGGCCGATGCCGCCGAGCCCGAAGACGACCGCGCGGCCGCCGGGCTCCGCCTTGGCGGTCCAGATGACGGCGCCGATGCCTGTGGTCACGCCGCAGCCGATGTAGCAGACCTTGTCGAAGGGAGCGTCCTCGCGGATTTTAGCAACCGCGATTTCCGGCACCACAATGTGGTTGGCAAACGTCGAGGTGCCCATGTAGTGGAAAATCGGCACACCGTCGCAGGTGAAGCGGCTGGTGCCGTCCGGCATCAGGCCTTTGCCCTGCGTGACGCGGATCTTCTGGCAGAGGTTGGTCTTGCGCGACAGGCAATAGTCGCATTCGCGGCATTCGGGCGTGTAGAGCGGAATGACGTGATCGCCCTTCTTCAGGCTGGTCACACCTGGGCCGACATCGACCACGATACCCGCGCCCTCATGTCCCAGCACGGCCGGAAAGATGCCCTCGGGGTCCATGCCCGACAGCGTATAGGCGTCCGTATGGCAGATGCCGGTGGCCTTCACCTCGATGAGCACTTCGCCGAAGCGGGGGCCGTCTAGGTCGAGCGTGACGATCTCCAGCGGCTTGTTGGCGGCGAAGGCAACGGCGGCGCGGGTCTTCATGGGGTGGCTCCTGATTTCTGGCGTCGCGGCGACCATTTCAGATTGGAGGGGCGTCGCGCAACCGGGGCCCTCGTAAAAGGTGCTGACGCCGAGGTGTAGCCTCAGCGTGGCCGCGGGAATGAGGGGCGCAAAAGCGCCGCCCCCTTGACCATCGACACCGGCGCCTTCACATGAAGCGCAACGATCCGGGGCCCGACCCCGCCCGCCGCATCCGGAGATCCGTACATGTCAAAGACCCCCGTCACCGTGCTCACCGGATATCTGGGCGCGGGCAAGACCACTTTGCTCAACCGCATCCTCAGCGAGCAGCACGGCCATAAATACGCGGTCATCGTCAACGAGTTCGGCGAGATCGGTATCGACAACGACCTCGTGGTCGGGGCCGACGAGGAAGTGTTCGAGATGAACAACGGTTGCATCTGCTGCACCGTGCGTGGCGACCTCATCCGCATCATCGAAGGCTTGATGAAGCGCAAGGGCAAGTTCGACGCGATCATCGTCGAGACGACGGGGCTCGCCGATCCGGCGCCGGTCGCCCAGACCTTCTTCGTCGATCAGGACATTCAGGACGCCGCTCGCCTCGACGCCGTGGTGACGGTTGCCGACGCCAAGTTTCTGGCCGCGCGCCTCAAGGATGCGCCGGAAGCCAAGAACCAGATCGCTTTCGCCGATGTGGTCATCATCAACAAGGCCGATCTCGTCACCGAGGCCGAGCTGCAGGAAGTCGAGGCCCGCATTCGCGGCATCAACCCCTACGCCACCATGCACCGTGCGGTGAAATGCGACGTGCCGCTGGAAGCCGTGCTCGGCCGCAACGCTTTCGATCTCGACCGGATTCTCGAGATCGAGCCGGCCTTCCTGAAGCCCGCGCCGCACGATCATGACCATGACCATCACGGCCACGACCATCACGATCATCATGGACACGATCACCACGCTCACGAGCATGGCGAAGATTGCGCTCCCGATT
>JAQGKN010000549.1 GCA_028290085.1 Hyphomicrobiales bacterium | reverse complement strand
CCTATAAAGATACGCGGTTTGCGGGCGAATGAAGATCGCCGCAGAGCAGGCAAAATACTCATCCATGGCCGTTTGCGCTGGCATGTTCAGACCATGCGGGCCGCCTTCTCACAAGTGACTGCTTGTCTCCACTTTGTTTCGGCCCGCACTTTTTGCGCGGTAGAGCGCTTCGTCAGCGTTCTGCACGAGGCTACGGTCTTTCGAGCCCGACATCTTGCAGGTAACTCCGAGACTGATCGTCACAAAGCCAGCCGGGTTACCTGGATGAGGGCGACAGAGGTTGTGGACTGCGAGGCGTAGTGCTTCCGCTACATGGTGGGCTCCCGCGAGATCCGTATCCGGCAAAATCACAGCAAATTCCTCGCCGCCATAACGTGCGACAAAGTCCGCGGGTCGACGGATGCTGGACAGAAGACGGCGCCCCACTTTCCGCAAAGTCTCGTCGCCTCCAACATGGCCAAAGTGATCGTTGTAGGATTTGAAGAAATCGATATCGATCATGATGATCGAAAGCGGGAAATTCCCTCTCTCCGCCCTTGCGACTTCGGCCATCAGAGCTTTGTCGAACGCACGGCGATTGGGGATCGCGGTCAGAGCGTCCGTGAGATTATCCGCCTCGAGCTGGCGTTGATGCGCGATCAACTCCTGTTCCATGAGCTTTTGCTCGGTGATGTTTCGCAAGCTGGTGATGATCTCCGTCAGCTTGTTGTTCTGATCGAGAACCTGCGTCGAGACCGCGTCCAGCCAAATGGGCGCCCCATCTGGTCCGGCGCACTCCAGAGTTTCCGAAACGCGGTCCTCTCCTGCGAGGAGGCGCTTCAACACGTGCCGGGGGCGATCAATGCTGTGCGGCCGAAGATAGGCCGCCAAAGCGGTATCGCCGACAGCTGCTCTGGAGCGCCCGATCATCTGGAAGAATCGCTCCGAGGCGTAGGTTCGCCTGCCGCGTAGATCGCGGACGACGATCGCATCGGTCGATTTCTCGGCCAGATAGGAAAGGCGGCGGGCGCTGATATTGGCCTCTTTCTCGGCGGTCTCCCGCAGGTTCAGCTGGCGAATAAAGCCAAGAGCGAGGATCAGCATGGACCCCAGCAGCGCGACAGAAACGCCGCCGACGACGATGGATTTTCTTTTCCAGTCGTAGAGAATGTCGTCGAACGAGAGGCCAATGCTGATCAGCAGGGGCAACGTTCCAATCTGACTGTAAATGTAACGGCGATAAACACTGTCCCTCACAGCCACCTGGTCAAACGTGCCGGCTCGGGCCTTCTTGAACGCCTTGAAGACACCGACGTTTGAAAAATTCACGCCTATATCGGATGCGTGGTAAGGCGTGCGCATGATGGAGGCGCCGTCAGTCCGAAACAACGCGATCGAACCGCCAGGGCCAGCCGACAAGTCTTCCAACAGGGCTTTGAACAGCTCAAGCTTGATCGATCCGACGACGACACCGGCAAATTTTCCATCCGCCGAAGTCAGGCGACGGCTGAGTGCAATCGACCATTGGTTATCAAGAACGCTGATGAAGGGGGCGCCGATAAAAAGGCCCACATCACGGGCAATTTGTGCGCGAAAGTAATCGCGTGAAGCGAGATTTGCCTTTCGGGGCGACTGGCTCTTCGAGTCCTTGATGATATCGCCGTTTGCGTCCAGCACCAGCAGCGATCCGAGGTTCTTTGCCGAAGCAGACCGGTCAAAAAGGATCAGCTGCTGAATCTTGTTGCTGGTATCCTGAACCGAGGGATCGCTGAGACCGTCAACGACGGCGTCGAGCGAAAGTGCATAGGCTTCGATGACTCGAACGATTCCATTTTGGACGGACCGCGACAGGTTCTCGGCGGCAAACTGCGCGCGGTCCAACGCGCCTTCGCGCGAATCATAGATGGTAAACCCGGCAAGGAAGGCGGACGCTACGAAAATCGCGAGCGCCAAGAGAGCCAGGGCTCTCGTCCGAAAATTGATGAACACCTGCTCGACCTCGACATGCACTCATAGCCATGCTTTTGACCGCCTTTAGCTTGGCCTTAAATCCTTAAGTCTTTCAAGCAGATGGGCGGTTTGTTCATCCCGAAACGGGACAAGGGAAGCGGTCGGTCTGGCGGGTCGCTCGCGAACGTTGGACCTGTCCTGGGGCTCAGGCTGATACGGGTCGCTTTGTGGCAGGGGTCACGCCGGTATGCTCAAGCCATACGTGCGGCCTCGACGATAATCTGGAGATTATGATCGAGGCCAGTGTCGAATTCTGACGACGTCAATGAACGCTGATGACGCGCGTCACGCGCCGTGAACTTGGATTGACGAGGACCAGGTTCTGGTCGGGCGACAGAAAGTAACCGTAGTACTCGCGTGACCGGAGTCCTCGAATCGAGACGTTCCTGAGTGGCGCGGTCTCGATCCAATTTGGGATCACTGTACCGCGCCCCAGCCGCACGCCGCTGGCTTGATTATACTGCGGCGCTGTTGTGAACAGACCATCGACAGGCACTCGCTGCCAATTGCCCTGACTATCAGTAAAATACGTCGAGCTGGGGGTGCTTGGGGTAACGGTCAGGGGGCGCGGCTGCGCGAGCGCTCCCTGAGCCATGAGTCCACCGGCTAAAACGGTGCCGATGAATAAAGGTTTGACGCTCTTCAATGTGAATAGCATGTGACCTCTCCTCTATCGCTCCAACTCATTAATAATAGGGGGATCCGTTGCGGGCGGCGTTGATCTACCGCAAAATATGTGCAGGCAAAACCGCGCCGCTGATACTCCGCTGCATTGCATAGCTGCAGACTTGTATGCAATGTTTTCGCAAGTACTGGGAAAACGGCCAGTTGGCAGCCCGCATAACGACCACAGAACAGAGGCGCTGGATCGGGCGCGCGCAAGACAAGCGGCGCCGGAGCCGCCAAGTCTACTGGCTGATCGATTCGGAAAGGTCTGCGTTCTCCGGGTTTGGGCCAAACTCGGAACATCAAACGCACAAAGCCAAAAGGCTGATCGTGGATATCCTATTTCTGAATGCTTTAGTCCCTCGAACTATTGCAAATTCAGATAGGCCGCAGAAAAAGCCCCAGCGTCAGGCAGATGCCGATCACCACCACGAGAGCCCGCAGAATTCGCTCGTTCACGCGGCGCAGAAGCCAGGCTCCTGCGAGTCCGCCTGCCATCGCCCCCGTGCCGACAACAAGTGCTTGCCACCAGTGTGCGTCGCTGGAGAAGGCAAAAATCAGCACGGCGGATGCATTCATGACCCCTGCGAGCACGTTTTTCGTGGCGCCTGCGCTCCGCACGGGCAGACCTGCGATAGTGAGCGCCGCCAGCATGAGAAAGCCGATACCTCCGCCAAAATAACCACCGTAAATGGCGATCAAGATTTGGCTCACGATCACGAGCCAACGCGGCTTTGGTCGCACGTCGCTCTTGGGAGCGCCGCGAAAACTACCCCAGGCGTAGACGGCAGTTGCGAAGAGCACGAGCCAGGGTACCAGACGCGCAAAGACGCTGACCGGTGTTTCCAGAAGGAGGATCGCGCCGAACACTCCACCGATGAGGCTGACGATGACGAGGCCGCGGGCAGACACGGTCTCCGTCCCCGTGACCATGGAACGCCCCGCCCAGCCCGTCGCAATTTGACCGGGGAAGAGCGCCAGCGTCGATGTGACGTTGGCCGCGCGGGGGTCCATTCCCGACAGAATGAGCGCCGGGAGCGTAACGAAAGAGCCGCCACCGGCCAGCGCGTTTTGCGCGCCGGCCCAGAGACCCGCCAGAAACAGCATCAGAGCCAGAGAGATCACGCGTTTCCGTTCTCCGGCTCAGATGTCCGGCTTTAGAGCTTGGGGCCAACCATCGCGAAGGCGGCGCCCTGCGGGTCGGCACACTGAACGATCCACATACCGCCTGGAACCTCATGCGGGCCGTGCAGCACCTGTCCTCCCGCGTCCGTCGCCCGTTTGGCAGCGGCATCAATGTTCTCGACGCAGAAATAATAAAGCCAGAACGGCGCCGGTATCGTTTCGACTTTGGTCATCATGCCGCCGATCGGGTCGCCACCGGCTGCGAACAGCTGGTAGGTCCCCATCGGTCCCATGTCCATGGCTTCGGCTTTCGTCCAGCCGAACAGGCCGGAGTAGAAGGCGAATGCGCTTTCCCAGTTGCCTGCGTGCAACTCGCGCCAGCCAGCCGTGCCCGGCGTGCCCATGGGCTGAGGGGTCGGCTGCGCATCGGTTGCGCCCTTGAAGATGTAGAAGAAGGCGCCCTGCGGATCAGCGACCGCCGCGAAACGTCCAACGCCGGGGATATCGTCGGGCCCCTTGTGAATGGTGCCGCCAGCCTGCGTCAGCGCCTTCGCAGTTGCATCTACATCGTTCACTCCGATGTAGCCGCTCCACGCGGGGCGTGCACCCGCAGACGCTGCGTCAGCGGGCAAGGCCATGATGCCGCCGACACCCGTTTCGCCTGCGGAGACGACGGTATAGACCATGCCGGGCAAACCTGAATCCGCTGTCTTCCAGCCGATCACCGCGCTGTAGAAAGCCTCGGCGGCTTTCGGGTCGGTCGTCATGAGGTCGTACCAAACAAAATTGCCTTTGAATGGGGACATTTTTGTACCTCCGTGCTGATCGTCGCCTTGCGCGGACGATTTTATTGACTTTTGCGTTGATATCAACATTATAGAGGCATGTCAAAAGTCGGTGCCGTCCCCTTCGAGACCACGCTGACGGTGCGAGATAGCTGCCTGTGCCTGCACGCCCAGCGCACCGCGCGGGCTTTGGCGCGCCGCTTCGACGACGTGCTGCGCCCGCTCGGCCTGACCAACGGGCAATTCTCCCTGTTGATGTCACTCAACCGCCCCAAGCCGCCAAGCATGGGCCCTGTCGCCGCTTTGCTTGCCATGGACCGGACGACGCTGACAGCTGCCCTCAAACCGCTGGAGCGCAGGCGCCTCATCGAGGTGACCGTGGATCCGCAGGACAAACGCGGGCGCCTCCTTCACCTGACGCCGGCGGGGCGCATGCTTCTGGCGACTGCCGTGCCCATCTGGCAGGCAACGCATGCAGAGATCGAGGCGCGTCTCGCTGGCGGGGATGCCGAACGCTTGCGGATCGATCAGCGCGCCTTGTCTTAAGCCGCCGGGCTTCCGGCTGGACGATACCAGGCCTAGGGTGACCGCGACTCGGGAAGCATTTGGCGAATCTCGATTTTTCAAGGATTGCCCGTGAACCGTAGTAATTTGATCGTCCTCGTCGTGGGCGCCCTCGCAATCGCCGTTGCTGTGCTCGGCTACCAGCTCTATCAAGACCGCAAGCAGCCGGAAGGTGTGCAGATCAACGTTGGTCCCGGCGGACTGACGATCGAAAAGCGCTAACCTTCACGGCCGGGCCCGATACGGTGCGGATATGGGTTGCAGAAGCGCTTTCATTTTAAGTCTTTGGATTTCGCTGGCATTACTCGCACCCGCATCGGCGCAGGAAGGCTTGCCTTTCTATGCCGGCAAGACGATCCGCATCCTTGTCGGCTTTGCGCCAGGCAGCACGGCCGACGGCGATCCGCGCGTCGTGCCGCGCTCGGCCGGTCCACTGGTCTCGGGTACCGGCAACAGCTTCGAAACTTACGCGCATTTGCTCGCGAGCCATTTGCCGCGGCATATCGCGGGCGCGCCGTCGGTTATCGTGCAGAATATGCCGGGTGCCGGCGGCCTGACGCAATTGTCCTATCTGGCTGGAACTGCCGCGCCCGACGGCCTGACGCTTGCCTTGCTCAATCCGACAAATCTGGTTGAGCCGCTGCTCAA
>JAQGKN010000516.1 GCA_028290085.1 Hyphomicrobiales bacterium | reverse complement strand
GAGCAGCCGAGGCTTGTGGTGCACATGGGCCTGATCGCACCCTGACGCCGCCAGCGCCAAGTCCAGCGTGTCGGTGACGTCCTCGGCCCGCATCGAGCTGCACAGCTTCCAGGCGATGATGTAGCGTCAGTAATCGTCGAGTACGGTCGACAGGTACAGCCAGGCGGCCATCCGGTAGTTCTTGTGAACTTTTTGTCGCCGATCGCCGGCAAGTTGTGAATTGTCGTCGCTGATCGTGGTTTGTGCAACGACATGCATCGCTCCATACCGCTCAGCTAAAATCCTGCTCGCTTTCGAAGAGGAATTGACCGCCGGATCACAGCCGATCCAGAACGGTACGGCCCGCCGAAAGCAAATCGGCGGTTGCCGTTGATGAAGGACCGCTTCGGATAGCCCGGCCGCTCGGCTGCCGATCTTGCAGCGCCCAGGAGCAGACGTTCCAGACGTCAGTACTGGGTCAGGAGGTGACGTTTAAATAGGTCTGCTCAGAGTCCGCAACATACTTCGCATCACGGCGCTTCGGCGCGGGGCACGTTCTTCGCGCCCTGCGCAGCGCTCAGCCCGGTGAACGGGATGACGGGCCTGGTCAGGACCGTCGGGACGCACTGAGTGGTCGGCAGCAGCGGTCTCGCCGAGGGGTGTTGCGCAGCGAAAACCCGCTTTCGCGACACCGCTACCTAGTATGCTCGTTCAGATAGAAATAGCCGACCTTGTTATTCGTCGATGCGCCGTACCAGATGCGGCCTTTTGAATCGACGAAGAACTCGCGCATCGCAATTTCGGCGTGCGGATAGGGGTATTCCGTCACTTTGCTACTCTCGGGATCGAACCGGTTCATAGTGTCCATCTCGTGTGACGGATACCAGAGCATGCCTTGCGCATCGAAGTTGATCGCGTAGGGGCTCGCCTCCGGACCCGGCAAATTAAATTCCTTGATGGCGCCCGTCGCGGGGTCGAGATGACCGAGCTTGTTGCCCTGGCGCTCGGTGAACCAGATCGTCCCGTCCTTGGCGATCACGAGGCGCTGCGGCTTACCATTGGTAGGCGGCTGGAAGGTCGTCAGCACGTCATCCTTGACACGGCCGATCGGTCCTTTGTCGCGGAACGCCGTGAACCATTGGCTGCCGTCAGGCGCGCTTTCGTTTCCGTATGTGCCCGCCAGCGGGAAGTGTTTCCACTCACCCGATTTCGGATTGAACTTCGTGATGACCGGTCCGCCGCTGACCCAGACGATGCCGGCGTCGTCGACGCGAAT
This sequence comes from Hyphomicrobiales bacterium, assembly GCA_028290085.1. Lineage (GTDB taxonomy): Bacteria > Pseudomonadota > Alphaproteobacteria > Rhizobiales > Beijerinckiaceae > Terripilifer. The sequence continues at coordinate 2,443 of JAQGKN010000516.1, read as the reverse complement.
GGTGTGGGCGCCCACGCGCTTGCCATCCGCAGTCTGTGGACTCTGGAATTCCGTGATCTCTTTCGTTTTGGGATCGAGCCTGGCGATCTTGCCGAGGGATGTTTCAACAAACCAAACGGTCCCGTCCTTGGCGGGATAAACGGAGTGAATGCCGGCCGTGTGCTCAAACGGAAGCTGGAACGGCGTCATCTCGCCTGTGTCTGGGTCGAGCTGCACCACCGCGTTGCCGCGGCCGTAGTAGGGGATCCAGATCTTCCCGTCGGGCGCTTCGACGGCGCTCCAAGGGCCCATGCCGCGCTCCGCGGGCAAGTCGTACTCGACATAGACGATGTTCATGGCTTCTGGCGAGAAATCACGAACGGTCGCCTGGTATCCTGGCGCCTGTTCGGGCGACGCGGGCTTTGGCGAATCCGGGCCGAACAAGACCGTCAAGTGTTTCGCGATGTCGTCGATCTCGGGATCTTTCAGCCGCCGCCCGTCGCCGGCCATCATGCTGTCGCTCATGTAGCGCACGCGGTCGAGCCAGCCGTCGAGCGTCCGTGTTCCGATGGCCATGCGGTTTTGAAACGAGTGGCAGGATTGGAAGCAGGATGTGAAGAACGGGTCCTTGTGAGACAGGTTATGCGCTTCGGTTTTCGGCAAAAGCTGGCGGCCCTGCCAAGTGCTGAGTTCACTCCATTCGACCGGCCGCTTCTGGACATTGAAGTCCGCCGTCGCGCTGGCCTCACTCGAGAGGATGACGCCTTGCTTCAGGACCGCTTTCCAGCCGATTGCGTCAATGCGCAGATCATAGGTCGTGGCGACGAGATTGGGAATGTCGTACTTTCCGTCCGCGCGCGAAAGCGCATAAACTGAGATCTTCGTTTTCGGGTTCTCAGCCGTAACGAAAACGCCCATCGCCGGCTTGCCGTCCGGCCCCGTCACCGTGCCGGATATGCTCGCCGCAATGCCCGGCGACGCCAGGCCGACGATGATCGATGTCGATGCGAGCAGCTTTCGAACCAGCATGAATTCCCCCTTGGCGCTTGTCGCACGATAGATTCAGATCAGATTGGGAAAGGCTTTCAGCCCCGTCCCGGCTGCACGAGATAATCGCGCGAGATGTCCTTGACGCTGGCCGTGCCGGCGAGCCGCATGGCGAGCGTGAGATTGTCGCGCAGATATTCCAGGACACTTTGCGCGCCGGCGGCGCCGCCCAGCGCCATGCCGTACATGATGGGACGACCACAGCCGACCATGCTGGCGCCGAGCGCGAGCGCCTTGAAGACATCCGTTCCACGCCGGACGCCGCCATCGACGATACTCGGCACACGGCCCCGCACGACGTCCGAAATGCGCGGCAGCGCCGAGAACGTCGCTTCGACGCCATCGAACGCGCGGCCGCCATGATTGGAGACATAGACCGCGTCCATCCCCCGTACGCAGGCGTCATTTGCGACCCTGGGCGACATTACGCCTTTGACGATGACGGGACCGCCGAATTCCTTCTTGATGAATTCGAGATCATTCCAGTTCAAATCGCGCTTGCGACCCTCGAAGGCGGCAGCGGCCGCTTTCGGATCGGCGATCGTCCGCGGCATGTTGCCTTTGCCGAGCGACGACGGCGGACGGAACGCGTTGCGGATGTTCTCCTCGCGCGGATACGCATAGCTGTTGTCGATGGTCGGGGCGACAGCCGTGTAGCCGGCCGCATTGGCGCGCTGGATCAGTTCGCGCAGATAGCCCCGATCGCTCGGCACATAGATCTGGAACCACTTCGGTCCCGGGTTGAAAGCGGCGATCTCTTCCATGCTGAGGTTCGATTGCGTCGATGTCGCCATCAGTGCCTTGGTCGCGAAAGCCGCGCGCGCCGAGGCTTCCTCCTTGCTGACATGCGCGAGCCCGTGGCTCCCCATGGGAGGGATGAAGATCGGCATTGAAAATGTCGAACCGAGAAGCGTCGTGCTGAGGTCGACCTTGGTGACGCCGGCCAGCGGATAGGGGTCGATCTGGACCCGGGTGTACGCCGTCATGTTTTCCGCGCGCGTCCAGTTCGCGCCGGAGCCACCGGCAATGTAATCGAAGCCGCCTGACGGCAGAATTTTCTGCGCTTCCGGTTCGAGCTGCAGGAGGTTGACGATGTGCAGCGGCTGATTGGCAGTGCTGCCTTGATAGGCAATGTCGGGCCGCGCCATCTCCTCGCCGGTCTGGCTCGGGATCGGGGTGAGGGTCGCCTGGCCGAAGGCTGCCGTGCTCGCCAGGGCCGCCCCAGCGGACAGGATTAGCTTGCGTCGAGTCGCTTCCACGCGCTCCTCCCTGAGAAAACTGGGCCTGAGACCCTATTGTTGTCGATGTTAGCTGAAGCCAGTGGGCTGTCTATCGCGATTGTCGAGTCCTCCCTCCCTTGCGCCCCGGTCACGCATGCCTCGACATCGTTCTGCGTGACTGGAGCCTAGGGCAGGGT
>JAQGKN010000513.1 GCA_028290085.1 Hyphomicrobiales bacterium | reverse complement strand
GCGGCCGTTCGATATCGCCATCGCGACGAGCCAGTTTTCTCCGAGCACTGTGATCTTTCGCAAAGCTTGCATGCCGGTGAGCTTTGACGGATCCCTGCGTCGTTTCGAGGATTACCGTCTCTGGGGCGATCTCGTTTTTCAGGGGCGCGCGCTATGGAAGCTGACGGAGTTCTTGTCGGCACGAGACCAGCCGCACATGAAGGCTAACGGCCTTTCCAGCGATCATGACGCGCTCCTCACCGCGCATCTCCGTTCAATTGATCATTTCCACGCCGCCGGCTTCATCGGTGAGGCCCGGCGCCGCTTCATGCGGATCTTCCTACGTGTCCGGTTTTGGAGGCATGGCCGATGATCGCGATCGTTCTGGTCAATTGGCGCCGCTACGACGACACGATTGAGTGCCTCGAAACGCTGACGCGGATGGACGGACCTGATTTCCGGGTCATTGTCGTCGATAACGAGAGTCGCCCCGATGGCGTGGCGTCCATAGCCGCCTGGGCGGCGGGGCAGGCGGGGGCCGTTTGTGAGGGGCCGGCCTGGCCGCAGCTTGCGCAGACACGTCGCAGAGAGCCGGATTTTTGCGACATCGAAGAAGGGGCAAGCGCGCCCGCGGCATTCGTGACGCTGATCCGCGTCACCGAAAACAAAGGCTATGCCGCTGCCAATAACATTGGCATCGCGCTCGCTCTGTTGGACCCTGCCTGCAACCATGTCTGGCTACTCAACAACGATACTATCGTCGATGGGCAAGCCCTGACGAGTCTTCTGGCCCGCATGACGACCGAGCCCTCCATGGGCATCTGCGGCTCGACACTGCTCTATTACGATGCACCCACGACGGTCCAAAGTCTCGGCGGCGTTTACGACGTGCTGAGTGGTCGTGGAGGCAGTCTCGGCATGGGCTTGTCTCTCGATGCGCTTCCCAAGACTTCGAGCGTCGAGGGCCGCATGTCTTTCGTGGTCGGCGCGTCGATGCTGGTGTCACGTCGCTACATTCAGCAAGTCGGCCTCATGCACGAGGGGTATTTCCACTACTTCGAAGAGCTGGATTGGAGCCGGAAGAATGCCGGGCGTTTTCGCCTGGGGTGGGCGCGAGATTCCTACGTCTTCCACAAGGAAGGGCGCTCTATCCGCACGCGGTCACGTGGGCGCTCCAGCGACCTATCGCTCTATTTCCACAACCTCAATTTCCTGCGTTTCACGCGTCGGCATCATCGTTTTGCGCTGCCGGTCGCATGCGTGGTCGTGTTGATCAAATGCGCGATCGCCTGGGTGCGCGGTGACAGCAAGGCTGCGCGCGCCATCGGGGAGGGCTGATGGCTTTTGCACACGGGGAACAAGCGCGATGAGCGGCTTCGTACCTCTGCTCGAAAGAAATCTTGTCGCGGGGCCGCACTATCGGGCTGACACGCGGGACGACCGCGAGGTCGCGCAACGGGTACAGCTCATTGCCTTCTACCTCCCGCAGTTTCATCGCATTCCCGAGAATGACGTCTGGTGGGGCAACGGCTTCACCGAGTGGACCAATGTCACCAAGGCGCTTCCGAAGTTCGAGGGCCATTACCAGCCCCACCTACCCGAGGGGCTCGGGTTCTACGATCTGAAAAATCCGGATGTGTTGCGCGAGCAGGCGGACCTTGCCGCGCGTTATGGTGTCGGTGGCTTCTGCTTTCATCATTACTGGTTCAGCGGCAGGCCCTTGTTGCAGCACCCCATCGACTCGCTGCTGGAAGCAAGCGACATCGATCTTCCCTTTTGCATCAACTGGGCCAACGAAAACTGGACGCGTGCCTGGGACGGCAAGGACCGGGAAGTGTTGATCCGCCAGGAATATCGTGAGGAAGACGATCGTCTCTTCGCGCAATCACTGCTGAAGTATGTGGCCGATCCCCGCTACATCCGCATCGGCGGGCGGCCGCTGATCATGATCTATCGCCCCTCGGCGCTTCCCGATGCGCGGCGCACAGTTGCGACCTTGCGTGCAACATTCATCGAAGCGGGCGCGGGAGATCCCTATCTGGTCATGCCGCTCGCGTTCGGGTGACTTCGACCCCCGCATCCATGGCATGGACGCGGGCGTCGAATTCCCTCCGCACAAGGTCGGCTGGGGACACGAGGATCTCCTGCATAAACTTGGCAGGTTCAATCCCGCATTCCGCAGCAATGTCTTCGATTACGACGACATGGTCGCCGCATCCAATACCGACGTGCCGCTTCCCTTCACAGTTCTGAAGGGAGTCTGCCCGAGTTGGGACAACGCCGCGCGCAAGCCGGAAAATGGACTGGTCTATATTGGTGCGACACCCGAGAAATTCGGTCGCTGGGTCGAGCAGGCCTGCCGGCAGACGCTGGCGAACAATGGCCCGGACGAGCGCATCGTGTTCGTCAATGCCTGGAACGAGTGGGCCGAAGGCGCGCATCTCGAGCCCGACAGGCATTTCGGCTACGCGTGGCTGGCTCAGACGCGCGAAGTTCATCACCGGCTGCAATGTGAAAGCGATGTGCCGCTCACGTCCGGGACGCCGCCGCCCGCTGGCTTCACCAGATTGCGGCGCAGACTCTCGCGAGCGTGGCGCTCGGCCATCTCGACCCCTCGCGTCGTAGAAACGTCGCTCGAAGACATCGGCGCTGCTGCCACGAGCGGAATTTTCTGGTCCGTGGTCCAGACGTGGGGCGCGCGCGCCTTCACCTTCATTCTGTTCGTCCTGCTCGCACGCGTTCTGTCGCCGACCGATTTTGGCGTTGCTTCGGCCGCTCTTGCGCTCCTCACCTTTGCGGGAACCATGGCGGAGTTCGGCTTCGGCGATGCCATCGTGCAGAGACGGGGACTGAGCGACGAGGACATCAACCTGCCGTTCTACGTGGCCGTTGCGGGCTCTGCCTGCCTCGCGGTCGCCGCCGCAGTGGGATCTGGCGCGCTGGAACATGCGCTGAATGTGCCGGGGCTTGCACCCGTGGTCGTCGCGCTCGCAGCCAGCGCGCCGCGCAACACATTGTCGACCTTTCAGGAAGTCAGCTACCGGCGGCAAATGGCGTTCCGGCCGCTGGCCTTGCGCATTTTCGCGGCCAATCTGGCAGCCGGCCCCGCTGCGATCATTTGCGCCTATGCGGGGCTGGGGGTCTGGAGCCTCGTCGTGCAGGCCTATGTCGCAGCGGTCGTTGGTCTGTTGTGGCTGTGGCGAAAGCCCGTCTGGTTTCCGGGGCTGGTACTGAGGACTCAGTCCTTCCGAGAGCTCGCGCGTTTCGGCGCGTCCCTCGCATTGATGCGGCTGATCGATTTTGCAGGCACGCGTTTCCCCGACGTGCTGATTTTGGCGCGTTACGGCGTGGAAGCCTTCGGCCTGTTCACGGTGGGAGCCAAGCTCAGCCAGGTGTTGATGCAACTGTTGCAATCGGCCCTGAACGACGTCTCCCTGTCAGTACTTTCGCGGCTGTCGCATGACCGGGCGCGTATGGCCGAGATCTATCTTCGCGCGATGACCATGGCGGTTTATGTCGCGGCCCCGCTCTTTGTCTGCGCGGCGGCTCTGGCGCCGGAAATCTGCGCGGTACTTTTCGGCGCCCGCTGGACCGGCGTCGACGAAATCGCGCGGCCGCTGCTGCTGCTCGGCGCACTCCAATGTGTGCAGTTTCTGAATGGTCCCTACATGAGCGCGCGCGGGCGTCCATCGGCGGTGCTGCTGGTGGCCATCGTCAAGCATTCTATCGTGGCTGCGGGCTTGCTGCTCCTCCCAAAGGGGGATGTGGCGTGGATGGTGACCCTGTTCGCACTGTTGCAGGTCGCTGCAGCTCCAGTCTCCTTTGGTCTGGCGCTCGGCGAACTCGGTCTGGTGCCCCGGCTACTCTTGGCGGTGCTGTGGCCCGCCGTCATGGCGTGCTTTATCGCGGACCGCGCTGTGGCCGTGCTGCGTCCGCTCGCCCATACCGGAAGCCCGCTTGTTGATGGGCCGGTTCTTGGACTAGCTTTCGCCTTATCCTTCGCAGCAGTCGTCATCGTTTTTGGACGCAAGCAGGTCGGCGCGATCAGGGCCTTCGCGCAAAGTCGCTGGAAGGCGAGGACGCTGTGAGGGCACGATCGATCCTGAAAGCGATTTTTCCCAAGACAATCCGCGCTCTGATCGTGCGCGCCCGCGCGGCACTCGAGTTGCGGCGCTTCGAGCGTCAATGGGCGCGCGCGCGCCGCAGGGTGACAGAGCGCACCTTGTCAGCACTCGCAAGAGTTCTCATCGTTCCGAGCGATCCTCTCACACTGGTCGGCGCGCTCGGTGACGACGCGATGATCGGCGCCACCATCGAAGCGCTGGGAGCAAATATCGGAATCGAGATCGTCACGCAGGGTGACGCGGCGTCAAGGCTCGCCTGCGCGCGTGGCCTTGTGCCTGTCGACATATGGGCGAACGACGATTTCCCGTCAGCGTTGGCTGCGCTGCTCAACGAACGTCTTTATGATGCCGTCGTGCTGGTCGGGGCCGACATTATGGACGGCTATTACAGTCCCATGGTTTCGGCGAAAATGATTGCGGCGGCCGATCTGGCCGCCCAAGCGGGAGCGCGCGCAACGGTTCTCGGATTCAGCTTCAATGTGGCGCCCGCAGCGGGGCTCGCGCGCATGTTCAACCGCGCCGATCCCCGCGTGCAGTGGAAGCTGCGCGATTAGATTTCGCAGGAACGC
>JAQGKN010000510.1 GCA_028290085.1 Hyphomicrobiales bacterium | reverse complement strand
AATTCCCTCGTCGTCGACATACCACTCTCTTCGAACCGAGAAGTGAGGCCGACAGCAGCCGATCTAACCGCTTCGAACGTCCTTTCGGTCTCCTCGGCCATGACATATGAGAAGTGCTTGGTTTGTTGTTTCCCATCTCTCACTGCCCATTCTTTTAGGTGTGAGATGAGCAATGCATCGCCGAATATGACTAATACAATCAGCATTGCGCCGCAAAAAAGTAAGAAAGGCTGCTGCGTCAGATGACCGATGCGTCGTTTGCAGCCGCGTAATAGCCATGCCAACTTTGAAAATTGAGCCATTGAGACCTCCCTTAAAAACCGTTAGGCCACAATGGTTAAGGCTAAGTTCGTTCCTTATGCAAAAAGCGTCATTTCGACATGTTTACGCCTTGGAAATTGACCTGGCTGAACCTCGGCGGAAGAACGATGGAACGCAACATCCCCAATGGTGCTCTCTGCAACAATATTTCACCGGCACCGCACCCTGTCGTTAGCTACAATAGCCTGAAGGCAATCCAAACGGGCGTGGACATTAGATTGCGTGAGTGATGACTGAAGCCATTGTGACATTTGGGGCGGCCCCGCTGGTACTCCCCGCGATCTCAGCAGTCCAGGCGGATCGCCGCGCGTTGCGACCTCGGCCGCTATCTCGGAAAGTGACAAGCGTACCTCGCTTGGCTTGACACTCCCGCGCCGGCGCGGAGTGGGCGTTCGCGCCAAATTGGGTCGCTCCAGAGCAAGTACCCCTACGCTCGCTTGCCTCAAGCGGGCAGACATCAAGCTGCCTCCGCTGGTCATTGAAAAGCGTAGCTAAAAACGACTCAGGCGATCATCGCAATCGTAACTTCGTCCACCCAAGTCATGTTTTCATTTCTTCTAGCGGGATTATGACCGTCTGGTCATGTGAGGGACGCGATGATTTCCCGATATGCTGCTTCCGGAAACGCCTTCATCGTTCGTGTTCGAATATTGCCCAACATGCCGAGTTGTAGGCCGAACCGCGCCGCGACAGCATCGTCGGACGCCTCGTAGATCAGGACGAGGTCGAACTCGCCCATGGTGAGAAAGACCGATTTGAACGTGCCGCCCATGTCGCTAAGTTCTTTCTTAGCTTTATCGAGGCGTATGGCCGAGTCCGGTGCGTTCCGTATGCCTTGGTCGGTCCAGCTCGCCAGCATAATGTAGGTGCTCATGGCTACCTCCCGAATAGGAGCACAAGCTTCAGCAGGGTACGCGACACGCCAATGTCAGACGTGCGGCCCAATATTAGCCATTTGAACCCGCGACCGCAGATCAGATCAATGCGACTGGATCTTATCTCTTCAGCGGTAAAGCCGCGGCGATACTGGCCGCTCGTCGTTGTCGAAGCGCTTCCCTGATTCAGCGTCGGAATTCGGGCCTTTGAGTGCTCCCCGGCTCATCTCGCCCAAACAGAGTGGTTCCGTACCGACCCCCACGATGACACACGTGGTAAGGGGATCGGAGGAGGTTTGTGCGTGAGACACCGTGGGGCTGAAGATGACGGCCAGCGCCACTGCCCCGATAGAAATAGCGGTATGGACCATGACGACCTCCTGTTGTGAAACGCTGTCCGTGCGATCACCGGAGAGAAGTCCGCTCAGGGGAGTGGCTATTGACGCCCCGGCACGCGGGAACTGATTTTATATATGCGTGCATATCGTCCGTTGGCAGAGGCACGCGCGTGTTTCACATGAATTATTTGTAGGCACGCCGGTTGCTCCCCAACATCAGGATGAGGACAAGCTTTGCAGTCCTCAGCGCTTTCAGAGGTGAACAGACCTTTGCGAGACTGTAGTCGTCGAGTGCACCAGGATCATCGGAGTTGCTTGCACCACAGGGGCTGTTTTTCACGTTCGACCAAAAACAACGCTACTTGGCCGTTGACGATGCGGCCATCCCGAACTGTCATCAGTCTCTCCCGTGAACCTGCGCCGGCGGAGCCGTCGCTTCCACCGCTGTAAACATTTCAATTATCGTATAATTGTGCTCAGCGCCGGACGGCACTAACCAGGAGTCACCCGGGGCGAGCGTGATCGTCTGCCCTTCGATGGTCAGCTCCGCACGACCCGTAATTACGAAGCCAACTGTTTCGTAGTTGCGCCTGATAGGTGCCTTTGTCTGCGGTTCTTCATCACGCCATAGACGCATGGAAACGCGCTTACCAGATACGAGATAGATCTGGCCCATGTCGCCAACCGGAGACGCTGCGCTGCTCACCTTCTGAATGGTTGTGTCGGTCATGGAGCAACCCCTCCAAGAGAATGTCTCGACGCTCTCACAATGCCTCTGTGTCGCAAAATAAACGTTCGAAACCTTCATCCGTTTCGCGTCCATGGATAATATTTCGGCCAGAAGGTTCTCGAAATACACGAGATGACTAGCAAAAATACCCAGCAAAAGTCTATGTTTTATCGACGTGGATTTCGCCAGCGATCTCGAGCCTCAGGCTGATACCTTCTATTTGCAGTGTCATCCTAGCCGCAAGTTTTTCGTTCGGTTGGAGTTCACCGCGCCCGGCGGCGTCTCGCACCGCCTTCTCGATTTCACGTTGCGATGTGACACCGACCTTCTTGAGAAACTTTCGGATGCTGATATTCAATGCATCTTCGTTCATCGACGCCTCCGTGCCGTCCCAGTGTGATGGATCCGCCGGAAATGCTCATCCTCTCTCGTGTCAAAGCTTTCTCGCTCATGGTATCGCCAAATTGTCGAGCTTGCGCACGAGCTTGCCTCAAAACAGCACGACAATTCGCCGGAGCGTCTATGGTTGCCGAAGGTTACTAAGCGTAACCTTGTAACTTGGGGCATTCTCTTTACTGAGCGTCCGATGCACGGGACCGCGCAACCAGTGTCGTTTTTGCCAGTAGATCCACATCTATAGGTTCGAGGAAATCAGCATGCCCCTTGATCCAATGAGCGATCCTGATCGCTTATCGAACGAGGTGCAAGGCGTCTAGCTGCGGTCCAATATTGACTCGGGCAATAGGACGCCTACCGTGTCGTTTAATAACAAGCTACCGGAGAATCGGTTGAGCCAAACCGATCAATAGGCTGCGGATGAAAGGGAACCAGCAATGAACTTCCTTCAGCAAGGACCTTACGTCCGGTTGGCTCTAAGGAGCGCTGTGCTGTGGTGCGTGCTCGGAGTGTGGCCAGCTTTCGCGCTCGACAAGATCAACATGGCAGGGTCGGGCACCAGCAGCGATGCCATCATCTTCATCGCCGAAAAGATGGGCTTTTTCCACGATGAGGACCTGTCGGTAGAAGTAACTACATTTGACTCTGGCGTGAAGATGATTGTGCCTCTCGGGACTGGGGATCTTGATGTAGCCACAAGTTCTGGGACAGCCGCACTGTATAATGCCGTGGCACGCGGCATTGACATAAAGATCGTCGCGTCGAGCGGCAGCGCACCACCGCATTACGGGCACAACATCCTTATCATCCGCAAGGACTTGATTGATACCGGGCGATACAAGCATCCGACCGACATCAAGGGTCTAAAGGTTTCCATGCCGTCCCCTGGCTCCAGTGCAACAGCAACGCTCAATTCGTACTTAATCAAAAATGGCCTTTCCTTCAAAGATATCGACCCTGTCTACCTTTCCTATCCAAATCAAGTTGCTGCCCTGGCAAGCGGAAAAATAGATGTTGGTCTTACGGCCGAACCACAGGCCTCTCAGGCGATTAAGAACTTCGGAGCTGTTCGGATCTCCAGTGACGACGTGATGGACCCTTATCATGAAGCCTCTGTCACCCTGATGTCAGGGAAATTTATGCAGAAGCGGCCGGATGCAGCGCGTCGCTTCATGCGTGCCTTCTTGAAAGCGGCACGTTTCTATAATGATGGGCTCGCAGATGGTCTGCTGAAGGGACCACGAGGTGAAGATGTTGTCGCTATCCTGACAGAATTCACGACCACGAAGGACCCAAACGTCTATCGGACAATTTCACCGCAGGGTGTCGATCCAGATGGTCACCTCAATGTAGCTGGACTGCAAAGAGATCTCGAATTCTACAAGACGCAGAACTGGATCGAAGCAGACGTGGATGTGCAACAGGCGATCGATCTTCGCTTCGGCGAGGCGGCCCTCAGGGAACTAGGCCCGTACATTTCTGCGGAACAGGTCCATTCTCCGAGAGCCGAACACTAGGCCTCCCGAAATTGCAATCGGGATGGGTCACTTTCTCCCACTGTTCGAAGCGTAAACTTCATTTGCGTGTAGCTTTTGCTGCGCCGCAGCAGCCCGCAAAGCCAGCGGGAGACGAAGGAGCGGGCCCAGTTCGCAGGCCGGACGTGGACGTTGCAGGATGAGACATCCCATGAAGCGCTTCTGGACATTCGCGGTTCGGCTTATCGCCTTCGTTGATCTGGTAAGCGCGCTGGCTGGGACTGCTGTGGCCTACCCTTCGCTCCCTGCCATTGCCTGGCCGCCCTGCTATGGCTTCGAGCAGGTGTCCGACGGGCTCTACGCCAACGGCTTGGGGACAGGGGAGCGGCTTCACCTGCAGCAAATGGTCGATGCTTCTCGCCGCGTCGTGTCATCCTATTTTGACAGCCTGAAAAGTCATCCGCGCATACTCGTTTGCTCAGACGATCGATGCTTTCGTGCACTTGGCGGCGGAGGCGCGCGTGCGATCACGATCCTGGATCTCGGCCTGGTCGTTTCAGTGCGCGGCATCGATCCCATTATCGTCCGGCATGAGTTAGCTCATGCCGAGTTGCACGCTGAACTGGGAATTCGGAGGACCCTCGCCCGGACTGTGCCGCAATGGTTCGATGAAGGTCTCGCGGTAAACGTTTCCAACGACCTTCGATATCTGGCGCCTGCTGAAGCCGCCGATCGTTGTCTGGTCGAGCCTGCTGGCGATCTACCCGCTTCACGCGCGGTATGGATACATGGGGCGGCAAACGACCTCCTTTACGCTAAGGCTGCATGCAAGGTCAGCCGTTGGCTCGACGGTGAAAAAGGGCCGGAAAAAGTTCGCGCCCTTGTTCAATCCCTGAATGCCGGGCTGTCGTTCGAGTCTGCTTTTGCAAACACTTCAGACCATTTGCCCAAGCCAAAGAATTGAACAGTTGACTAGACCGGATCAAAACTTCGGAAGGTCGAAGCTGAAGCAGCTTTAGGGTTGCGCGCCGATCACCGCAAATCCCGACGAGCCGAGTGACGCTGATGCGCCGGGGCTCGCCCCGGCCTCTGCACACGGAACTCTCGAGGTCACCTGGGCAGGGGCGCGACGTCGCGCCCGCCGCGCCCGATTTTCGCGTCACTTGCTTTTTGCAAGTCACGTATGTATGGTGACTTCAGATTTGAAAGTCACTAGGAAGCGCGACTATGAAGGAACTACCCCAACCTTCGCAATGCCCGGTTGCCCGCAGTCTTAAACGCATTGGCGAGCGGTGGAGCATCCTCATCCTTCGCGACGCGATGAACGGACTCAAGCGCTTTGACGAGTTTCAGGAGAGCTTGGGGATCTCTACCAACATCCTCAGCACACGGCTGAGCAAGCTTGTGGATGAGGGGCTGCTCGCCCGGCGTCGTTATGCCGATAAGCCTGCGCGCTATGATTATGTCCTGACGGAACGCGGCAACGATTTCCGTCCAGTGCTTTGGGCGCTCATCGGTTGGGGTAACAAGCACTTCGCACCTGAGGGACCGAGCCTTGTGCTCGT
>JAQGKN010000493.1 GCA_028290085.1 Hyphomicrobiales bacterium | reverse complement strand
TTGTTGCTGTCGTTCGGGGCGCCGTTGTGGAGCCCGAAGCGGTTGAGCTGCGCGTTGTCGTTGAGGCTGAGGAACGGGGTCAGCTTGGCCGGCGTGACGCTCGGATCGATGACACCTTTGGGCGCGACGGCGGCGTCGCCGTCGAAGGCCGTGCCGGCGATGTTGGTGGCGCCATTCAGATCGAGCACGTCGATCGAGCGATAGAGGGACGTCGAGCCCGGCATGCCCTGTCCGTTGTTGCTGTCACGCGACAGGAGCAGGAACTGATCGTCGCCGAGCGCGAGCAGCTCGCTTTGCGCGGCCACGAGCGTCTTGCCGGTGGCGTCCTGGAAGACCGGCAGCGGCACGACGTGTTCGCGCACCAGTTTCGGCTGGGTCACATCGGCGATGTCATAGACCAGAGCGCGCGTGTTCCTCCGCGTGGCGGGCGCATCGCCGCCATCCTGACGCGTGGCACTCTGCAGAACGACCACCAGGAAGCGGCCGTCCGGCGTCGGCGCCATGCCCTCGAAGCCCTGGTTGTTTTGACGTCCGTGTTCTGGATTGAGCGGGTTTGGGCGGCTGGCGTCGGGGCCTGGATTGTTCGACGAGAAGTTCGTCTCGCCGTGCCGGATCGGGTTGAAGGCAGGCGGCGGGCTGATCGCGCTCAGCAATTTTCCGTCGGCCGAAAAGCGATAGATTGCGGGGCCATACTCGTCGCTGATGAAGAAGGTGCCGTCGGGCATACGAACGATGGCCTCGGGATCCAGGCTGATTGCGCCGGTCTTGGCTTGCGGCAGTTCCGGGAATGCGTTCTTCTTCGCCCGGACGGCGACGGGGTCGAGCCCGGTGAGCGCCTGACCGCCCGCTTCCTGCAGCAGCATCGTGTCGACGAGTTCAGCTTTCACGCCCGTCTGCTTCGCGTCAGCCGCCGGTGATTCCCCGGGGGCGACGGGCTTTATGACGATCTTCAGATTGTTTAGCCGGGCGCGGTAGTCGGTGGTTCCCTCGACGTTGTAGCCGCGGTCGGGAAGCAGATAGAGGGTGCCGGTATATTGCCCCCCGTCGACGTGCCAGCTGCTCGGATCGATCGTCATGCCCGAGCCGGACCCGAAGGTCTCGCCGAACTTGTCGCGCAGAGCTGCGGGAAGGCGGCCGACAGCCACCAGACCCTTGTTGACGAAGTCCTTGCCGCGCACGTTGAGATGCGTGTCTTGCGCGTGTCCCGCCGATGCGAAGCAGGCGGCAAAAAGGCAGAGGGCGGAGGCCGAAACACGAATGGACGCCATATTTAAGCTCGCGGCTGGATGGGAAACGCCATCAGTCGCTATGGCAGTCTTACGACAGTGGGATGACAGTCGTCGTCGCGGAAAGGCGCAATATCGATATGGCTTCCGCGCGCGCAGATTCCGGGTGCAGGTTCACTGCGCCAGCCTCTGCAACCCATGTCGTGATGTTTCCGGGTTGCAAAAAGGGATCGTAAACAGCCTCGGCTGGCCGGCGAGAGATCCAGAAGATCGACATGGCCAGCAGGAAAACGAGAAAAACCTCGCGAACGCTTGCCGGGCGATTGCAGGCTCGCTGCACGCTTCGGAAAAGGGCGCCGACCCAATTCTGGCTCGATGTCGGCAATCGCCTTGCCATATGGCGCTCCCGTGCGAGTGGTTAATGCTTCGTTAATCGACCATAGGCCGGGGTGCACCGAATCGGGAAGGACGATCCATTGGCATGGTTAACTGCGCCTGGTGAAAGCCGGGTGCCCTGCGAGAATCGGCTTGTGATAAAAATTGTAAATTGTTGACAACTTTCGAGAACGAAGGGTAGGCTTCGTTCAACGGGTCGATGAACCCGCTCGAAGGGAGAAAACATGAGCTTTCTCGAACTGAGCGGGCTCTCCAAGCGCTTTGGGCCGCTGACCGTCGTTGACGACGTTAGTCTGTCCGTTGAGCGGGGGCATGTTGTGTGTCTGCTGGGCCCCTCGGGGTGCGGCAAGACGACGACGCTCCGGCTCATTGCGGGGTTCACCACTCCGGACGCTGGAGAGATACGCATCGACGGCAAGGTCATTTCGTCGAAAGGTTCGAGCGTACCGCCCGAACTTCGGCAGATGTCCATGATCTTCCAAAGTTACGCGCTTTGGCCGCATATGACGGTGCGCGAGAACGTCGCCTACGGCTTGCAGCTGCGCAAATTGCCGAAGGAAAAGATCGTCTCGCTGGTCGATGATATCCTGACGACGACCCAGCTGGCTCCGCTGGCGGAGCGCTATCCAGGCGAACTCTCAGGCGGGCAGCAGCAACGCGTCTCGCTGGCACGTGCCCTGGTGGTCGAGCCGCAGACGCTCCTCCTCGACGAGCCGCTGTCAAACCTCGACAGCAATCTGCGCGAGGAGATGCGCTTCGAAATCAGGCGGCTGCACGATGCTTATCGCTACACGACGATCTACGTCACGCATGACCAATCCGAAGCCATGACGACGGCCGATGTCATCGTGATCATGAACAAGGGTCACATCGAGCAGGTCGGTTCGCCCGAGGACATCTACGAGCGTCCTGCTTCCGAATTCGTGGCGCGCTTCATGGGCGGTGCGAACATCCTCGCCGGCCAGGTTCTCGACGAGCGGACTGTGGACTGCGGGGGCCTGAAACTTAAATGCGCCAATGCAGGCCATGCGGCCGGGAGCAGCGTCTCCGTTTCTATACGCCAGCACACGATCGCAGTGACGACGCAACGCCCGACCGACGAGATGAACTGGGCGGCAGGCACAGTGGTGCGCAGCGTCTATCTCGGCGCGCACCGTGACTACCTGATCGAGTTAGCGTCGGGTGAACGAATCCGCGCGGTCACCTCAACCAGCAACCCCGTAGAAAACGGCCAGGCCGTCTGGGCGCATCTGCCACCTGAATTCTGCAGAATTCTCACCCGCTAGGAGAGCTGTCATGGATCGTCGCGCATTTCTCGCTACCCTGCTCGTGTCTACGGCCATCACCGCACTGCCGGCGTTTGCCGCGCCTGTCGTGACCTATGAGGTGACGCCGGAGCTGATCGCGGCCGCGAAGGCCGAGGGCACGGTGGTGTTCTATTCCTCGCTCGACGTTGCCGTGGCCGAGAAACTCGCGGCGGCTTTCGAACAGAAATATCCGGGTATCAAAACCAAGGTCGAGCGTGCGGGCTCCGAACGCGTCTTCCAACGCGTCGGCCAGGAATACGGCAGCAACATTCATAATGTGGATGTGGCGGAAACTTCGGACGCTGTGCATTTCGTCGTGTTCAAACGCAACGGATGGCTCGCGCAACTCCAGCCCGCCGAAGTTGCAAAACTCTGGCCTGAAACGGCGCGAGACCCAGATGGCTATTACGCGGCCTTCCGCGCGCATCTTTCGGTGATCGGCTACAATACGAAGCAGGTGAAGGCCGAGGATGCGCCCAAGAGCTTTGCTGACCTTCTCCTTCCCAAATGGAAGGGACGAATGGTCAAGGCGCACCCAGGTTACAGTGGCACGATCATGACGGCCACTCACGCGCTGAGCCAGACGCTGGGATGGCCCTATTTCGAGAAGCTCGGGCAGCAGCGCGTCATGCAGGTGCAGTCATCGACCGAACCGCCCAAGAAGCTGGCGCAAGGCGAGCGCTCGGTGGAAGCCGACGGCAACGAATACAATATTTTCATGCTCAAGGAATCTGGCGTACCCGTCGAGGTCGTCTATGCGACGGAGGGCACGCCGATCACGATCGGCAATGGGGCGATCTTCAAGGACGCGCCGCATCCCAATGCCGCGAAGCTGTTCTATGCCTTCATGTTCAGCAAGGACGCGCAGCAGCTGACCAGCGATGTGGGCGGCTTGCGCTCGTTCCACCCGGGCGTTGTTGAAAAGCCCGACCGGACGCCGCTGTCCAAGATCAAGCTGCTCTATTCCGATCCGCAGAAGCTCGACAAGGAAATCGAGGCCATCAAGAAGAAATACGAGGAATATTTCGGCACGTGACCGGCTCGCTGCAGGCAGCGCGATTGCGGGGGACGGGCCCCCGCACTCCATCCAGGTGAGGGGGCGGCACAATCATGAGCACGGCATCTGATTTTCGAATTCCAGTTCGCCGTGGCTCGATCGATTGGTCGAAGCCCGTGTTCATGGCACTGGTCGCCTTTCTCGCCGTGCTCGTGCTGCTGCCGCTTTCGTGGCTCGTTTATTTCGCCGTCACGGATCAAGCGGGGAAGGTGACGTTCGCGAATTTCGTAGCGATGGCGACAGACCCTACCTTGCGGCGTCCGTTTATTCTGGCCATCGGCATGTCACTCAGCGTGGGCGCGCTGTCTTGCATCATTGCGACGCCGCTGGCCTGGTTTGTCGCGCGAACAGATATGCCGGGACGCTCCTTCGTCCGCATCTTCGTGACAGCGTCCTTCGTCACGCCGCCGTTTCTCGGTGCCATTGCCTGGGAGATTTTGGCGGCGCCCAACAGCGGCATTCTCAACGTCGTCTACCGGTCGCTTTTCGATCTCGAGCCCTACGACCACATCGTCGATATCTACACGCTTCCGGGCCTCGTCTTTGCAATCTCCTGCTACACCTTTCCTTACGTCTTCACGCTTGTCAGCAATGCGCTCGATCGCGTGCCGAGCGACCTGGAGGAGGCCTCGGCCATTCAGGGCGCGAGCCTTTACACGACCCTGCGGCGGGTCACGATCCCGCTTGTGCTTCCAGCCATGCTGGCGGGATCGCTGATCGCCATTTTGCAGGCGCTGACGATGTTCGGCTCCCCTGCCATCCTGGCATTGCCCGCGGGCTTTCATGTGATCACGACGAAGATCTGGAGCCTGTTCCAGTATCCGGCAAAGCCGAACCTCGCGGCGGCCATCTCCATGCCGCTGCTGATGTTCACGATCCTGCTGCTTTGGACGCAGCGGTCCATTCTCGGACGGCGTGGCTACACGACGCTTGGAGCCAAGAGCGGCGTGCCGCGCCTCACCGAGCTCGGACACTGGCGCTGGGCCGCATGGGCCTTCACCGCGCTTGTGCTGCTGCTGACGGTCGTCCTGCCCTATCTCGCACTGATCCAGACCGCATTGACGCGCACGGTCGCCGAGCCCCTGAGTTTGGCAAGTTTTACGCTGGATCACGTCAGGTTCGTGTTCTTTGAGTTTTCAGCGACGTCGCTGGCCATGCGCAACACCTTCCTGCTCGGCCTGATGACGGCCACGGTCGGTACGGGGCTCGCGCTGGTGACGGCCTATATCGTCTCGCGCAATGTCGTGAAGGGTGGATGGATGCTGGGGTATCTGGCGACCATCCCGGTCGCTATTCCCGGCATCGTGCTCGGCGTCGGATTGTTTCTCGCCTATTCCAATTCGATACTGCCCCTGTATGGGACAATCTGGATTCTCCTGATCGCGTTCCTGACCATCGAAATGCCGGCGGCTTACCAGCAATTGTCGTCGGCCTTTCGAAGCGTGCACGTCGAACTGGAGGAGGCGAGCCGCATACTCGGCGCGACGCGGATGGAGACCTTGCGCACGATTACGGCGCCGATCCTGCGGTCTAACGTCATCGCGACATGGTGCTTCGTGTTCATCGGGACCATTCGCGAATTATCCGCGATGATCCTGCTGACGACGGCGGACACAAAGCTGGTGTCGGTGATCATCTACGACCTGAATGAGAGCGGGGACCTGGGCGCAATTTCCGTGCTCGGGCTGATGCTGCTCGCCATTTCATTCGTGATCATCACGATTGCCAATCGTCTGCCGCTGTTTGGTGGGCCGAAGCTGACAAGCCTGCGCGGCTGAACGCCGTTCAGCTTTCGTGCGCAGGGTAATGGCCGACGGGCCCGAAGAGGGCCTCGCGGCTGGTCAGCACGTGCCGTTCGAGCTCGGAGGACGCGCTCGCGGGCTCATGGGCTGCAAGACGCGCCAGAATGGCCCGGTGCTCGTCGTTGGAGATCTGCATGCGGCCGGGCAGATCGAGCGTGCGCCGCCGGAACAGGTGCATTTCGCGATGCAGCGCCATGCATTCGGAGTTCAGCCGCTCGTTGCCGCTGAACCGGACGATCTCTTCGTGGAACCGCAGGTTGTTGGGATAAAAGAGATTGAGATCGTTGGATTCGACGGCGCTCTGCATGACGTCGATATATTGCTGCAGTTCAGCAATCTGCTGCGCCGTGATGATCGGCGCAAGAATGCGCCCCGCCAGCGCGTAGAGTACTGCACGAATTTCGTAGAGTTCAGCGGCCTCCCGGCTTTCCAGTTGCCGGATGAAGACGCCGCGATTGACGATGACCGTGACGAGACCGCTCTGCTCGAGACCACGGCAAGCTTCCCGGATCGGCCCGCGGCTCACACCGAGCCGCGCCGCCAGGGCGTTTTCATTCAGCCTGTCGCCGGCCGACAATTCGCCATGCTCCACCATGCGTTCCAGTTCGCGGCGGATCAGGGTCGTCATCGATTCGGTGCGGCGTTTGTGGAGCGCGGCCCCAGCATCGTTGATGGTCATGATGGCACTGCATAGCCTCGCTTGAGGGCTGATTCCAAGCTGAAAAAATGCGCAGATCTGATTATTGTTGACAATCAGCAAAAAGCAATCGACTTCTCGGGTGAAGAAGTCACTTGGGGAGGTTGAGCATGGCTGCCGGGACGGACCTGACCAAACATGTCGCAGATTTCATCTGCCGCACGGATCCCTCGGATCTGCCAGCCACCGTAATTGAACTCGGCAAGAAGTCGATCCTGGACGGGATCGGGCTCGCGCTGTCTGGCAGCGTCGCGGCGAGCGGCGAACTCGTGCGGCGGCACCTCGCCGACCTCGGCCTGAAGGAAGGCACTGCGACCGTCATCGGCAGCTCACTCAAGGTGGCGCCGCGCTTCGCAGCCTTCGCCAATGGCGTCGGCATTCACGCTGATGATTACGATGACACGCAGCTCGCCGTTGCCAAGGACCGTGTCTATGGCCTGCTGACCCACCCGACCGCGCCCGCATTGCCCGCGGCGCTCGCCATGGGTGAGGCGGTGAATGCCAGTGGTCGCAACGTCATGCTCGCCTATCATCTGGGCGTCGAGGTCGAGTGCAAGATCGCGGAGGCCATCAACCCGCGTCACTACCAGACCGGCTTCCACGCAACGGCCACCTGCGGCACCTTCGCTGCGGCGGCCGCGAGTGCGCGGCTCATGGGGCTCGACCGGAATGCAACGGCCAGAGCACTCTCCATCGCTGGCAGCCAGTCTGCGGGCCTGCGCGAAAACTTCGGCACGATGACCAAGCCCTTCCACGCCGGGCGCTCATCGGAAAGCGGCGTCGCCGCCGCGCAGTTCGCGAGTTACGGCTGGACCGCCGCGGACACGATTCTGGAAGCGCCGCGCGGCTTCTTCATGGCTGCGGGCGGTGGCTACGATGTCACCGCAATCGAAGGCAAGCTCGGTGCGCCCTGGACGTTCGCGGAGCCCGGCATTTCGATCAAGCCGCATCCCTCAGGATCGCTCACGCATCCGGGCATGACGGAGATGCTCCGCCTCATCCGACAGCATGCGATCCGCGCCGCCGATGTCGTCAGGGTCCGTGTCGGCACGAACCACAACATGCCGAACGCGCTCATCCACCATCGTCCGACGAACGAGCTGCAGGCGAAATTCTCGATGGAATTCTGCATGGCCATCCTGCTTCTGGATGGCAAAGCGGGCCTGCCCGAGTTTACCGACGAAGTCGTCGAGCGCGCTGACGTCCGGGCGATGATCGAGAAGATCGGCTTCGTCGTCGACGACGAGGCTGAAAAGGCCGGCTACGACAAGATGACCACGATCATCGACATAGATCTCGCCGACGGCAGGCGCATTTCGGGCCGCGCCGATTTCGGCAAGGGAAGCCCCAGTAATCCGATGAGTTTCGACGAGGTCGCCGCGAAATTCCACGAATGCGCGGCCTACGCCAAGTTCGATCGTTCGAAGGCCGATGCCATCGTCGGCATGGTCGCGGATTTCGAGCGGCTCGACTCCATCGACAAGCTCATGGCGCTGCTCCGCCTCGTGTGAATCAGGCGCATAGCCGCAACTGGAAAGACTGCCATGTCGCCTTTCAAAATTGGTGTTCTCAACGGCGATGACATCGGACACGAGATCGTCCCTGCGGCCGTGCGGGTCGCTCAGGCGGCCGCCGCGTTGCACGGCGTGGAGATCGACTGGCGGCCCGTGCCCATCGGGCGCAGCGCGCTCGACAGCCACGGCTCGACCATGCCAGAGGGGACGCTGGAAACGCTGGCGGCACTCGACGGCTTCATCCTCGGACCGATCGGACATCAGGCGTACCCAAAGGGGCCGGGCGCGATCAATCCGCATCCGATTCTGCGCAAGCATTTTGATCTTTTCGCCAACGTGCGGCCGACGCGCTCATACCCCGGCATCGGTTGCATCTATGACGACATCGACCTCGTGATCGTGCGCGAGAACAACGAAGGCTTCCAGCCCGATCGCAACGTTGTTGCAGGGTCAGGGGAATTCCGGCCCAACGACGACCTGACGATTTCGGTGCGCGTGATCTCGCGCAAAGGTAGCCGCAAGGTCGCGAAGGCGGCGCTCGATCTCGCGCGCAGCCGGCGCAAGAAACTGACGCTGGTGCACAAGAACACCGTGTTCAAACTCGGCTGCGGCATGTTCGTCGAGGAATGCTACAAGGCTGCCGCTGATTATCCCGATGTCACGGTCGATGAAGTGATCGTCGATACTTTCGCCATGCGCCTTGTGCGTGACCCGCAGACCTTCGACACCGTCGTGACCACGAATATGTTCGGCGACATTCTGACCGACGAAGCGGCTGGTCTCGTGGGCGGGCTCGGCATGGCGCCGGGTCTCTGCATCGGCGAGGGCAACATCGCGATGGCGCAGGCCACCCATGGATCGGCGCCCGACATCGCAGGCAAGGGCGTCGCCAATCCCTATGCGATGATTTACTCGACGGCGATGCTGCTCGATTTTCTCGGCCGCAGCCGCGATGTGCCCGCGTCGGTGGCCGCAGCGAGATTAATCGAGCGCGCGCTCTGTGTCGCGCTTGCAGACCCGGCGACCCGCACGCGCGATATTCGCGGGACGGCGGGTACGCAGGGCATGACGGATGCCATCGTGCGCGCGCTCGGTCAAACGACCTGAGCGCTCGCAGGATTGTGGGTCAGGGCGCCGCGTCCACATAGGGCGTGGGCTCGATGCCTGAGAAGAACGGATAGAAGGCGTCGTACACGAGGTCGGGACGATGCTCGGCTGGATAATGCCCGGTGGGAATCGACCAGCCGCGCAGATCATCCGACCAGGGCGCCCACGCCTTCATGACCGCGAAGTGCCGCCCGCAATGGCTATTTGAGCCCCAGAGAACGAGCACAGGGCATTTGATCTTCTTTTGCCCCAGGTCCGCCGTGTCCATCTCGAGATCGAGCGTCACCGTCGCGCGATAATCCTCGCACACCGCATGGATCTGCTCGGGCGTCGTGCAGCGCGCGTATTCGGCGAGTGCCTCCGGCGTGAATATCTCGAGGCCTACGCCCTTCTTGTTGAGCTTGTAGCGAATGTAATAATCGAGATCGCCGCAGATGAGGCGCTCCGGGAACGGCTCCTTCTGGGCCATGAAGAACCAGTGGTAGGATTCGAGGCCCCAGCCCAGCGTGATCTTGGTCAGCACTTCGTGTGTCGGCACAATATCGAGCGAGGCGAAAGCTGTGACGCGGTCAGGCTGGTCGAGCGCCATGCGGAAGCCCACGCGTGCGCCGCGATCATGTCCGGCGACGCCAAATTTGTCGAAGCCGAGCGCGTCCATGACATCGAACATGTCTTCGCCCATCGAACGGAACGTGTAGGCCGAATGATCGCCGCCACCGACAGGCTTCGAGCTGTCTCCATAGCCGCGAAGATCGGGCACGACGACGGTGAAAGACTGCGCGAGCGTCGGCGCCATCTTGTGCCAGCTCACCAGGGTGAGGGGATTGCCGTGGATCAGCAGGAGCGGCGGACCGTTGCCCGCAATCGCGACATTGATCTCTGCGCCGCGCGTCTTGATGCGACCCCGTTCAAAACCCTTCATCAGTTCGGGGCCGTGCGGAATCAGCGGCGGACGCTCGTGGGCGTGATCGGAACCCGGTCGAAGATCCATCGGCGGTCCTCCAGATTGATTTTTTTGGGCCTGTCATCCGCTGTCGGAGACCTTTGCATAGCTTGCTTCGACTGATCGGCGTCGTCATTGCGAGGAGCGAAGCGACGCGGCAATCCAGGAGTCGCTGGGAACGCTCTGGATTGCTTCGCTTCGCTCGCAATGACAGCAACGAGTTCGCGTTCGAGTCTGGCAAATTATGCAAGGGTCTCCATCGGGAATAGCATATTGTCAACAATAAGCAATGGGTGGTAGCGTCCGCGCAGGCTTGAACCCTCCCGAGAGGCGATGCAAATGGATCAAGAGACTGCGGAGCTTCCACGCATTGCCCTGCTGTTTGGTGATTGCACGGGGATCGGGCCTGAAATTGCAGCCAGGGTCCTCGCGGAGCGAAATCTCAGCGATCGTGCGCGTCTCGTAGCTGTGGGCGATGCGCGTGTTCTGGAAAAGGGCATGCACGATGCGCAGGTCGAGTTCGCGTGGCGTCGTGTCGAACGCGTTTCGGACATCGATTGGTCCGATCCGACGGTGCCGCTGATCGACCTTGGAAATATCGATCCGGCCGAGGTTGGCTCCGGTGCGATCTCAGCGCATTCGGGCCGCATCACCGGCGAGACCTTGCGTCATGCGATCTGGATGGCCAAGCGTGGCGAGGTCGATGCCGTCACCTTCGCTCCGCTCAACAAGGCCGCGATGTATGCGGGCGGCTTCAAGTTTCCTGATGAGCACAAGTTCTTCGCCAATGTTCTCGGGCACAACTCGTACTTCTCGGAAATGAACGTGCTGGATCCGCACTGGATGTCGCGCGTCACCTCGCACGTATCGCTGCGCGAAGCGCTCGATCTCATCAACGAGCAATCCATCACGGACGCCATCGAACTGGTTGATCGCATGATGAAGCGTGCCGGCATCGAGAAGCCGCGGATAGCTGTTGCTGCGCTGAACCCGCATGCGGGCGAGAACGGGCTGTTTGGCCGCGATGAAATCGAGCTGATCCGGCCGACTGTCGAAAAAGTCGCTGCGACCGGCATCGATTGCACGGGACCGTTTCCCTCCGACACGGTCTACATTCGCGCCTTCAACGGCGAGTTCGACAGCGTGGTCTCGATGTACCACGATCAGGGGCAGATCGCGACGAAGATGAAGGGGTTCAACCGCGGCGTCACCATTACGGCGGGCCTCGACGTTCTCTTCACCACACCCGCCCACGGAACGGCCTTCGACATCGTGGGGCAGGGCGTCGCCTCGACCGGCGCGCTCGAAAGCGCGCTCGCATTGGCAGCAAAACTCGCACCAAGAAATGGCGTCCGCGCATGAGCCCTCCCATCTCCAACCGCCGTCACCGTGTCGGCGTCATCCCTGGCGATGGCATCGGGAAAGAGGTCATTCCTGTCGGCATGGCCGTTGCCGAAGCCGCCGGGCAGACGTTCGGCTTCACCATGGACTGGACGGGCTTCGACTGGAGCTGCGAGCGTTTCGCAAAGACCGGCCGGATGATGCCCGAGGACGGGATCGAACAGGTCAAGGCCTTCGATGCGCTCTATCTCGGCGCCGTCGGTTTCCCCGGCGTTCCCGATCATATTTCGCTCTGGGGCCTGCTCATTCCGTTGCGCCGGGAATTGCAGCAATATGTCAACGTCCGGCCCGTGCGCCTGCTGAAGGGCATCCAGTCGCCGCTGGTCGGACGTGGCCAGAAGGACATCGATTTCATCGTCGTACGCGAGAACAACGAGGGTGAATATTCCGAAATCGGTGGCCGCATCTTCCGTGGCACGCCTGATGAAATGGCCATGCAGGAGTCGATCTTCACCAAGCGCGGTGTCGATCGCGTGCTCGATTATGCGTTCAAGCTGGCGCAGACACGGCCGCGCAAGCACGTCACGTCGGCAACCAAATCGAATGGCATCGTCCACACGATGCCGTTCTGGGACGAGCGTTTTGAAGCCGCGAAAGCCCGCTACCCCGATGTGGGGGCCGCGCAATTTCACATCGACATCCTCACGGCGCATTTCGTGCTGCATCCCGACTGGTTCGATGTGGTCGTCGGCTCGAACCTGTTCGGCGACATCCTCTCGGATCTCGGTCCGGCCATCGCGGGGTCTATCGGCATCGCACCTTCTGCGAACCTCAATCCGGAGCGAGACTTTCCCTCCATGTTCGAGCCCGTGCATGGGTCGGCGCCCGACATCGCTGGGAAGGGGATTGCCAACCCCATCGCGGCGATATGGTCGGTCGCGATGATGCTCGAGCACCTCGGCGAAACATCCGCCGCGCAGGCTATCGAGCAGGCAATGGAGGACGTTCTGGTCGATCCCGACGCGCGTACCGCGGATCTCGGCGGCCCGGCGAACATGCGTCGGTGCGCCGACGCGGTGCTGGCCGCGCTGAGCCGTCAGGGATCGCCTGGTTAGGTGAGATTGAATTTCCGGCGGCGGAGATAGGCTCCGAAATCCGTCCGCAAGGGCTCGGCATATTGCCCGGCCTTGTCCTCCGACCAGCCGTAAACATTGGCGGTCCCCCAGACGTCGGGATCGCGCTGTCGGCGTGCGGGATGAAGGGCTTCGCGCCGCTCGTCATATGCCTCTATGTCGCCTCGTGCGTGATCGTCTGTGAAGCGATCGTGGTGCACCGTTACCGAGAGTGGCAGTCGTGGCGTTATATGCCCTGAAGTGCTTGGCCATCCCAGGCAGAAGCCTGCATAAAGAGCCACTTTGTCCGGCAATCTGAGCCATTCCGAAATGAGCTCCGCGTGATTGCGAATCTCGCTGACGGGGCATCCACCAAGGCCCGCCATGTTCACGCTCGCCTGGAACCACGCGAGGGCGATCGCCGCATCTGCGACGGCATTGAAGAGCAGATCGCAATGGTCGTTTGGGAACGGCTTGCCGCGCCATTCCGCGATCTGGGGGAGCCGACGACCGTTCAGGCAGAAGATGACCATGGCGGGCGCCGTCCGCACCCATGCATATTGCGGCATGAGGGCCGCAATGCGCGCGCGTAGATCCGGGTCCTGGATGATGATGATGTCGCGCTGTTGGAGATCGCTTTTCGAGGGCGCCGACATCGCGCAGGCGCAGAGCATTTTCAATAGTTCGGGATCGACGGGACGGTCGAGAAAATCGCGGTGGACGCGATGTTGCGCCAGAGACGCAAGTCCATCGCTGGCGAGCGGAATTTCGAAGTCTTCACCGAAACGCTCGGCCATGGCACGTTGCATGTCCTGAATGACATTCGGCGTCATGGCGTCCTCCTGCTCCGCGGGGTCGGATCTGATCGTCCGAACTCGTGTGGGATGTTAGTCGACGAACGTCCATGGTGCTATGCCGTAGCTGAGAGTCACAGGTTTGCCAAAGGGAGGGCATCATGAGCCAAACGCCGGTCGACGATACGAGCGCGCCCAACCATCCGCTTCGGTTCCATCTGCCTCACGCGCATCTCGATCCGGTTTTCGGCGGAGACTGGTTCGCGCTGAAGGCCGAAGCGTTCGCCCGGTTTTTTGGAACCCCCGTGTTTCTCATCGGGCAGACCATTGTCGTCTCCAGTTGGATCGCGATCAACGCGATTGGCTGGACGCATTTCGACGTCTATCCGTTCATCCTCCTCAACCTCGCATTCTCCTTGCAGGCGGCATATGCAGCGCCGTTGATCCTGCTGGCGCAAACCCGTCAGGCGGATCGCGACAAGGTCAACAGCCTCGCCGACGCGCAGCATCGTGAGGAGCTTCACAAGGTCAGTCAGCGGCGCCAATCGCAGGTCGAGGAACAGACGACCTTGCTCGTCGAAATGCTGAAGCAGAACACGCGGCTGACCGAACAGGTCAACGCCCTGCTGGAGAAGAACACCGAACTCACGCAGACAGTGAGCGGGCTGGTGCAGCGGATCGAGGGGGTCACGACAGCGGTCCACGAGCGCGTCTGTCTGAAAGCGAGCTAAACGCCGAGGCACCGCGTGTCAGGGGCGCTTTCGCTGCAGCGCGCCAAAGGACAGCAAGCTTATTCCCTTCACCTGCGCGAACACGCCCATGCCGTCCGCGAGGCCGAGTTCGTCCCAGGATCGCCGCGTGATCCGCGCGACGAGCTTGGCACCACCGCCATCTTCGCCGAGGGCCAGCACCACGTTCATGTCGTGGACGATGGGTTGCGACGTGACGATCCGCGCGGGGAGAATATTCAGGATGCTGCTGGCGTGCGGGCGAACCTTGGCGATGCTGATGTCGGTTGCACCAATGCGCACGCGCTTCATGTCGCCCGGCTGTGCGCTGCCATGGACTAGAAGCGCGCCGCCTGCAACGTCGAGCTGCATCAGGCCGTAGGTCGAGTCGATGTTCACCACGACGCCCTCGAGGCGCACGGCGGCTTCGCGTGCGGCGACCAGCGGAAGGCCGAGATCGCTTTGCAGCTCCACGAGTGGGCCAGAGGCAATCACGCGTCCCTTTTCCATCAGCACCAGTGTGTCTGCGAGACGTTCGACCTCGGCGAGGTCGTGGCTGACATACATGATAGGAAGCTCGAGACTGTTCTGCAGTCGCTCCAGGAAGGGCAGGATTTCGTCGCGCGTCGGACGATCGAGTGCCGACAAGGGCTCGTCCATCAGGAGGATGCGCGGCTGTGCGAGCAACGCGCGGCCGATGGCGACACGCTGGCGTTCGCCCCCCGAGAGTTTGACGGGCGACCGGTCGAGAAGGCTGGACAGGCCGAGCAGGGTGACGACCTCGTCGAGGTCTATTCTCCAGTCCGCCAGAGGCATTGCGCCTCGCGCGCCGTAGAGGAGGTTCTCGCGCACGGAGAGATGCGGGAAGAGGCTCGCTTCCTGAAAGACATAGCCGACGGGACGCTGATGCGCGGGGCGGAAGGCGCCCGCATCCTGCCAGACGTCGCCGCCGACGACGCAGGTGCCGTGCGCTGCGCGGTGCAGGCCGGCGAGGCAGCGCAGCACGGTGGTCTTGCCGCAGCCGGAATGGCCAAACAGCGCAGTCACCCCGCGGCCGGGTACCGTGAAGGCCGCATCGAGTTCGAAGCCACCAACAGTGTCACGAAAGGACGCATGGATCGTGTCCATCGGGATCATAGGCCTGCTCGCACCGCGCGTTTTTCAAGCAGCGTCATGGCGAGGATGACCGTGAAGGCGAAGACGACCATGCCGCCTGCCAGAATGCTCGCCTCGCGCCATTGGCTGGTCTCGACATAGTCGAAAATGGCCACCGACAAAACCTTGGTCTTGCCGGGAATATTGCCGCCGATCATCAACACGACGCCGAATTCGCCGATCGTGTGCGCGAAGCCGAGCACGGCGCCGGTCAGGAGGCCCGGTCGCGCCAGTGGCACGGCGACAGTCCAGAAAGCACGTGTGGGCGAAGCCCGCAGTGTTGCCGCTACCTCCATCGGTCGCTCGCCCATGGCCTGAAAGGCGTTGCGGATGGGTTGGACCACGAAGGGCATCGAATAAAGCACGGAGCCGATGACGAGCCCCCCGAAGGTGAAGGCGAGCGTGCGTGCGCCCCAGAGGCTCGCAATCTGCCCGCCGGGCCCGTTGGGGCCCAGCGCCACGAGCAAATAAAAGCCGAGCACTGTGGGCGGCAGTACGAGCGGCAGTGCGACGACGGTTGCCACGGTCTCCTTCCACCAGGCTTTGGAGCGCGCCAGCCACCAGGCGAGCGGCGTCCCCACAATCAGAAGAATGATCGTGGTGAGCGTCGCCAGCTCGATGGTGAGCCGGACTGAAACCCAGATGTCTGGCGGCAAGGTCATGATGCGCTCAGCTGCTGCTATCGGCGGCATAGCCGAATTTCAGGATGATCGTCTTGGCCTCGGGGCTCTTCAGGAAGGTCATGAAGGCGACGGCTGCTTCGTGGCTTTCTGCTTTTTTCAATAGCACCGCATCCTGCCGGATCGTCGTGTACAGATTTTGCGGCACCAACCAGCGCGAGCCGCTGTCGTTTCCGGCGAGCTGGGACGCCGCGACGAAACCGAGTTCGGCATTGCCGCTGTCGATGAACTGGAAGGCCTGCGCGATGCTGTTGCCCTGAACGATCTTGGGCCGCAGCACGTCATAGATCTTGAGCGCCTTCATCGCCTCGATGGCGGCCGCGCCGTATGGCGCTGCGGTCGGGTTGGCGATGGAGATCTTGTTGAAGGCCGCCGCCTTGAGGGTCTCTTCGCCCTTCACGGTGCCAGCCGTCTTGCTCCATAGAACGAGCTTGCCGATGGCATAGGTAAAGCGGCTCGCCGGCACCCCGAGGCCGTCGTCGACGAGCTTCTTCGGGCGCTCGTCGTCGGCCGACAACAAGATCTCGAACGGCGCGTCCTGCGTGATCTGCGTGTAGAGCTGGCCCGAAGCGCCAAAGCTCAGAATGGCCTCGTGCCCGGTCTTCTGCTTGAAGGCGGCTGCGATTTCCTTGGCGGCATCAGTGAAATTGGCCGCGACGGCGACGTTAGTCTGCGCTGCCGATGCGGGCACCGACGTCCAGCCGAGGGCGAGAAGGCCGACGGCCAGTGTGAGGGCTTTCGAGCGCATCATCAGATGTATCCTTTCAATCGATGGCGAGAATGACGTGCGAGGCGTCGAAGATGGCGCAGGCTTTTTTGCCCGGCGCCAGACCGAGATCGCGTGCGCTTTGCGCGGTGATGGTGGCCGTGAGCGTCTTGCCGCCGCCGATGTCCAGCGTGACTTCGGCGCTCACGGCCGACGTCTCGCAGCGGCTGACGACGCCATGCAGACAATTGCGCGCGGAAACGGCGGGCGGGTTGTCACCGGGCGCGATCATCACGAAGGAGGCCTTGATGAGCACGATCGTGTCGCGCCCGACGACGAGACCGAGATCGCGCAGGCTGCTGGCGGTGACCAGTGCGTGGATCGTGGTATCAGGGGAAACGGCCACCGAGATTTGGGCGGCGACCTCGTCCGTCACGATATTGGTGATCGTCCCGCGCAGGGCGTTTCTTGCGCTCGTTTTCATCAGCAGTCCCGATATGAGATTGAGCGGCGTGACACCTGTGCCCGCGAGATCGGGCTCGAGCGCGCGAAGGACACGGGCCATTTCAGCCTCCATGCGGTGGAAGGCCTCGATGACGCGCACGCCAGTGGGCGTCAGTGCTGCGCCGCCACCCGACTTGCCGCCGGCACGTTTGAGCA
>JAQGKN010000487.1 GCA_028290085.1 Hyphomicrobiales bacterium | reverse complement strand
CCGATGTCCATGCCCGGCTTGATCTTGGCGATGAACTTCGTCTGAGCGTTGCCCACACCATTGGCGAGCGGGTTCAGCGTCGAACCGTTCAGCCAGATGTGCAGGTATTCGGCCTTCACCGACCAGTTGCTCGTGATCGCATATTCCGCGCCCACCCCGGCCGTGTAGCCACTCACCGTCTTGCTGGCGGAGCCGACGTAGCCGTTGGTGTTGGCATTGTAACGCAG
Source organism: Hyphomicrobiales bacterium (assembly GCA_028290085.1). Lineage (GTDB taxonomy): Bacteria > Pseudomonadota > Alphaproteobacteria > Rhizobiales > Beijerinckiaceae > Terripilifer. Next base: position 2,918 of record JAQGKN010000487.1, on the reverse strand, counting down.
ATTGCCGAAGGCAAAGCCGCCCGTCGCATAAACCAGCGCGCGATCGAAGGCGTAGCCGACGCGGCCGCGAACGGTGCCGAAACTTCGCACGTCGTAGGTCGCAACCGAATTCAGATCCGTCTTGCGGAAGCGCGAGGCCTGGATATCGGCCTCGAGGCCAACGACGATCTGGCCGATCTGATAGTTGTAACCGGCTTGGACACCGCCGAAATAGCCGCTCGCCGTCCGCGAGTCATGCACGGTGTTGACGTTGAAGAGGCCATCACGCTTGAAACGGGCTTCGCCGCCGCCGCCATTCAGACCGAGATAGAACCCGGTCCATGTGAACATCGGCATCGCATAAGGTGCGGGTGCCAAGGCGCGGGAGGGAAGATCGGCTGCGGAAGCGGCGCCCGCCAAAGCGAAGGCGGCGACAGTCGCCAGAAGAGCAGAACGAAGCATAGATCCCTCATAGGTTGTAAGCAGAACCTATGCCTATACCGTTCCAAACCGAACAAACAGATTTACCTTAGCTTTAACAGAGCTATGAATGCAGCTGTGCCCGAAATAGCACAGTCACGCTAGCGTATCCACTTTCGGCGGGCCACGCGCATGCGACACGGCCTCGCACAGTCGCCATCATTGACGCGTGATAAGCTGAGAATACCCGGACAGAAGGACGTACCCAGATGAGCACCCCACCCTTTGCGCCACGCGGAACCAAGCACGAGATCGAGGAAGGCGGCGCGCTGGAGCCGAAGTTTGATGCCGATGGGCTCATCGTCTGTGTAACCACCGAACACATGAGCGGTGACGTGCTGATGGTCGCCTACATGAACGAGCAGGCACTGCGACTGACCCTGGAGACTGGCATCGCTCATTACTGGTCACGCTCGCGCGGCGGGCTCTGGCGCAAGGGCGATACGTCGGGCCAGACGCAGACAGTCGTTGAAATGCGCACCGACTGCGACCAGGACGCGATTCTTCTGGCAGTTGAGGCAGGCGGCGACGGCAAAGCCTGCCACACCGGGCGGCGTTCATGTTTTTACCGAAAAGTATTGCCCGGAAAGGACGGTACCCATCTGGTATTTACGGAAGTCTGAGCCACGTTAAAGGTCTCGCCACTTCTGGGGCGCATCTTTCAGAACCGGCGCAAAAGCCCGAACTTGACGAGGGACGGAACGCCTTAACCGATGTGCGATTTGCGCATGGGGAGATCTCGAGCGATGCTGTCGTTTTCACGCAAGACATTCGAGAAGTCCGAAGGCGGCGGCCCGGCCCCGACACCCGTGGAACCAGCTCGCCGCCGTCCCATCGTGGGCCTCGCGCTCGGCGCGGGTGCTGCGCGCGGCTGGTCACATATCGGCGTGTTGCGGGAATTGGCGGCGCACGGCGTGAAGCCCGACATTGTCGCCGGCACCTCCATCGGCGCTGTGGTCGGCGGCTGCTATGTCGGCGGAAAACTCGACGCGCTGGAGGGCTTCGCCCGCTCGCTCAGCCGCCGGCGCATTTTCAGCCTGATGGACGTGTCTTTTTCTGGCACGGGCCTGCTGGGTGGCGCGCGGCTCAAAGCGTTGCTCGACGACGCCCTCGCCGACAGCACCATCGAAAACCTTCCCATGGGCTTTGCGGCGGTCGCGACAGAAATGGGCTCGGGCCATGAAATCTGGCTGACGCGCGGCCACCTGGTCGAAGCGGTGCGCGCCTCCTACGCACTGCCCGGCATCTTCGAGCCCGTGCGCGTGTCAGGCCGCTGGCTCTTTGACGGCGCGCTCGTCAATCCGGTGCCGGTCACGGTGTGTCGTGCACTGGGCGCCGAGCTGGTCATCGCGGTGAACATTATTTCCGACACGCTTTTTCGCGGCACCGTTATCAGCGATCAGCTCGTGCTCGATCGCACGCTCCAGTCTCTGGACGCACAAGCCAGCGGCGTTTCCCCTGATGCTCCGGGCTTCTTTACAGGCATGCGCGGTCGCGCCACGAGCCTGCGCCGCCAGTTCGGCCGCAACAGCGACGGTGCACCCGGGATCGCGAGCGCCATGATGGACGCCTTCAACATCACACAGGACAGAATTGCGCGTTCACGACTCGCGGGAGATCCGCCCGACGTGATGATCTCAGCGAGGCTCGGCAAGATTGGCCTGTTCGACTTCCATCGCGCGGATGAACTCATCACGATGGGGCGCGAAGCAGCGCGACGCGCGATCCCCGACATCGCGGAGCACATCGCCTTGATGCCTACTGGCGACGACGTCTCCGCGATCTGAGCGTGCTCAGGCTGTCGCTATGTAGTCTTTCAGCGCCTTTTGCTCGTTTTCATATTCTTCGAGTCTGTGCTTCACGACGTCGCCAATCGAGATCAGGCCCACCAGACGGCCGTTTTCCGTCACCGGAACATGACGGAAGCGTCCTGCCGTCATCTGCTGCATGAGACCGTTGATCGTGCTTGTTTCACGCGCCGTGACGACGCGAACCGTCATGTGGCGGGCCACTGTATCGTCAAGCGCGACAGCTCCCTGACGCGCTACGGCGCGGACAACGTCGCGTTCCGAGACAATGCCCAGCACCTCACCGGAAACATCGGTGACGACGAGCGCACCAATGCCTTTTTCGGAAAGAAGCTGTGCCACTTCTGCGAGCGTGCGATGGGGCTGCGTCGTGATCACGTCACGCCCCTTGATGGCTAAAATACGCGAGACCGTCATATCATCATCCTCCCGCGAAGGCGGAATTACCGCCGATGCCTGACACTTAGGATGATCGCGAAAAAAGGCGGCGGCAAGGTGTCGCAGACGCTTTTCAGCTCCGCCTTTCGAAGGCCTTGCCATCATCGCTTTCAAAGGCAGCGTCGAACCGCCCTAGGGGATGCTTGGGGTCGAACCAGGAAAACAGCAGCAGGCCCGCCAGGAAACCACCGACATGCGCCTCCCACGCGATGC
>JAQGKN010000477.1 GCA_028290085.1 Hyphomicrobiales bacterium | reverse complement strand
CGACATAGCGGTCCATGATCTCTTCGAGCGAAACGCCGACGAGCTCCGGCGGGCGGGGGTGGCGGGCAACTGCCATGGTGCAGGCTCCTGTACATGAACTTCAATCAGATTGAAAAATAGCTCTTTGTTGACTGCCTAGTCAACACCGCTTTGCTCCTTGCAGCAACGCACGCACAGTATCGAGAAAGTCGCTGTCTTCAGGCGCTTTGCCGCGCCGAGCGCTTTACAGCTACGCGCTTTGGCGAACGCGTCGGCTTTGCCGTGATAACGGGCAGGGTGGCCGCCGGTGCGCCAGAAGTACAAAAAAGCATCATCAGCTCTGTGATATGGACGAGCCAGTTCGCGCGCGCTTTTTCGGACCCGAGATCGACGCCGAGCGCCACTTCCAGCGTATATTGATTGGACAGGTAGTGGTAGCAAAGCGACGAAAGTGACAGATAGACGAAAGCTGGGTCTATCCCATCTCGAAACACGCCGTCTTCGCGTCCGCGCTCGAGGATGAAACGGATGGTTTCGACCAGCGGATTGTAGAGATCGCGCATCCGCTTCGATTGCCGAATGTGCTTGCCCTTGTGGCGGTTCTCTTCATTCATCAGCCGGATGGCTTCGGGGTTGTCGAGCAGTGCATTGAACGTGTGCTGCACCAGCTGCTCAAGCGCACTCACGGGATCGCTCGCGCGCACTGCAAGATCCTTTTGCTGGCTGCGCAGCTTCTCGTACATGCGTTCGAGAACCGCGACGAAGAGACCTTCCTTCGACTTGAAATAATAATACAGCATGTTCTTGCTGAGCTTGCAGCGCAGCGCGATGGAATCGACGCGGGCGCCATCAAAGCCCTTGCGTGCGAATTCCACGGTCGCATGCGTCAGCAGTTTTTCGCGCGTGCGCGCGGGATCGCGACTTCGGCTGGCCATCGGGACACCTTCGTTCCGAGCCCGCCTGTCCCGAGCGAAGGCTCACGACAGACGGGGTGATTTACATCGCGGCCATCATCCCGGTTGCCCAGCCGTCACGCCTGAAGCTTCGCCTCACGTGCCGCATGAATGAGCTTCCACAGACGCGGGGGCGAAAGGGGCAGCTCCAACGGCTCGACACCGAGATCGGAAAGCGCATTCGCGACGGCATTGGCAACGATTCCGCCCACCGGAATGATACCGCCTTCGCCCGCTCCCTTAGCACCCAGTGGATTATTCGGCGAGGGCTTCAATTCGAGCGTGATCGAACGGATGTTGGGAAAGTCGCTGGCTGTGGGCATCAGATAGTCGGCGAGCGAGCCGGTCAGCAGCTGCCCGTGCTCGTCATAGATCAGATGTTCGAGGAATGTTCCGCCCAGACCCTGCACGATGCCGCCGATGGCCTGGCCATGCAGCGTCAGCGGATTGATCATGCGCCCGACATCCTCGACCGACAGATAGTCGAGCACGCGAACATGCCCGGTGCCCACATCGACGCTGACGTGAGCGGCCTGCGTGCCATAAGCATAGGTGTATTTCTTGTTGTAGAAGGTCGCCTCCACATCCAGGGGCGCCTCCGCCAGTGCAGCGAACGGATGGCTCGCGCCCTTGGCGACAACGCTCTCGCCGTCGATCTGGACGTCCTCGCTCGCGCAACCAAGCCGTTTGGCGCCGGCCTCGCGGATGAGAACCTTCAGCTTCTCCGCAGCCAGCAGGATAGCCGAGCCGCCCATGACCGTGGAGCGTGAATGATAGGAGCCAAAACCCTCTGTCACATGCGACGTCGAGCCATGCAGCACACGGATGCGATCGAACGGGATCTCCATCGCATCAGCGGCGATTTGGGCCATGATGGTCTCGAGGCCCTGGCCGACAGCCGAAGAACCCAGATAGACGGTCAGCGATCCGTCCGTCTCCAGCACCAGTCGTGCATCCTCCTTCGGGCCCGCAGCGCCGCCCTCGATGAAGCTGCCGACCGCAATGCCGTGATAGCGCCCGTCGATCAGCTTCCCCTGCAGCGCAGTCTTTTCGCTCCAGTTGAATTCCTTGATGCACATATCGAAGACGGCGTGGTAATCGCCGCTGTCGAGTTCTGTCGAGCTGTCATAGGGCGTGATGCTGGCAAGCGGGTAGGGCATGTCGGCATCGGCGACGAGATTACGGCGCCGCATGTCCGCGCGATCCAGTCCAAGCTTTTTGGCGGCAAGGTCGATCATCCGCTCACGGATGAAGTCGGTCTCGAACCGGCCGGGGCCGCGATAGGTGCCGCTTGGCGTCTTGTTCGTCGTCAGCATCGTCGTCTGCAGATGGATGTTTGCGATCTTGTAGGGACCGGACATGAACTGCGCGACATTGCGCGGGCCGACAGACCCGTTCGTGCGAATGTAGGCGCCGATATCTGCATAGGCCATGCCGCGCAGGCCCAGAATGATGCCGTCCTTCGACAGCGCCATCTCGACGTCGCATTCGATATCGCGCGCATGGTTGGCGCACATAAGATGCTCGCGCCGATCCTCGGTCCATTTCACGGGACGGCCGATGAACCGCGAGGCGGCCGGGATGAGATAATCTTCGGGATAAAACTCGCCGCGTGAGCCGAAGCCGCCGCCGACATCGAGCTCGATCATTTCGATTGAGCTTTCTGAAATGCCCATGGCACCTGCGAGAATGCGCCTGTTGGTCCAGGCCACCTTCGCCGCGCCCCAGACGGTCAGCTGCTCGGTCTCGGCGTTCCATTCGGCCACGAAGCCGCGCGGCTCCATGAACATGGCCGCGTGGCGCTGGATCTTGAAGCTTTCCTTCAGCACCAGATCGGCGCCCGCGAAAGCAGGCTCGGCCTCGCCGCGTGTCGCCGTCCAGACGATGGCGCGGTTCGAGCCGTGCTCTTCGAACAGCACGCTGTCGCCGGCATCCGCGCTCGCGCGATCGGTGACTGCGGGCAGGGCCTCGATGTCGAGGTCGATCAGCTCCAGCGCATCTTCGGCAATGGCGGCGCTATCGGCGATGACGACGGCCACCGGCTCGCCCACATAGCGCACCTTGTCATGCGCCAGCATGGGCTGATGGAAAGGCTCGAGCTGCGGCAAAGGCTGCAGGCGCAGCGGCACGCGCGGCACCGTTGCGCCGAGATCCTTGGCTGTGATGACGGCATGCACGCCCGGCAGAGCCAGTGCGCGCGACGTATCGATGCTGCGGATGCGCCCATGCGCCTCGGGGCTGCGGAACAACACCGCATGGAGCTGGTTGGGCCGCGAGACATCGGAAACATAAGTGCCGCGCCCACGCAGGAAGCGCAGATCCTCGACACGCTCCATCGGGCTGCCGATAAAGGAATTGGCTGGACGCAGCGTCATTCTCCCTTGCTCCCATAGGCGGAGCGCGCATCGAGAACAGCTTCCACAATCGGAATGTAACCGGTGCAGCGGCAGATGTTGCCCGACAGCACCTCGCGCACACGCTCTTCGCTGGCGTTCGGCTCATGCGTCAGCAGCGCATGGGCCGTGGTCACCATGCCCGGCGTGCAGAAACCGCATTGCAGCGCATGGTGCTTGCGAAACGACGCCTGTAGCGGCGTCAGCGCCTCGTCGTTGGACAGCCCTTCGACGGTGACGACGGACTCGCCCGCCGCTTGCACAGCGAGCATGAGGCACGAGCGCACAGCGGCTCCGTTCACGATGACAGTGCAGGCGCCGCAGACGCCGTGCTCGCAGCCCAGATGCGTGCCCGTCAAGCCCAGCTCGTAACGAAGGCAATCGGCCAGCGTCATGCGCGGGTCGACATCCGCGGACATTGCCTTGCCGTTTACATTGAATTCGATTTTCATGGATTTCACCTGAGGTCAGCGGGCCGCGTGCGTCAGCGCGCGCTCGACCAGGGTTGCAACGAGGGCGCGGCGATAGTCGGCCGGCGCATGAATGTCGGAGGGCGGATCAACTTCGGCGCTCGCG
>JAQGKN010000466.1 GCA_028290085.1 Hyphomicrobiales bacterium | reverse complement strand
CCCCGTGTAGAATGGATCGACGGATTGCGCGAAACCTAACGCGCAGCTCGCCGCAAGCGCGCAAAGTGACACGAGCGCGGGCGTAAGATGGTGAAGCATGGCGTTCCTCCGCAAACCCGTCGGACGTTATGCATATGCAACGCTATACTGTCGAAATCTCGTCGCCGTCAGTGGCGCCCTTGAGTATGGACGTTGAGCATGGCCGGCGTGCCCGATCGCACCGCGGCGAGCGCGCGCTCCAGCGCCGCGGGCAAATCCTCCGGCCGCTCGACGCGTTCTCCGTAACCGCCGCAGACCTCTATCATCTTCTCGAACGCAGGCGAGGGATCGAGCGAGGTAAGCGGCATGACGTTCATGCGCGACGCGTCGCCGTCCGGGTAGACGGAGCGGGTCGCATTGCCGACGGCGTGCCACGCATGATTATTGGCGACGATTGTCAGGATTGGCAATTTCTCGGCGCTGCTGACATAATGGTAGGGTAACGGGTTGCCGAACATGTAGCTGCCGTCGCCGACAACGCAGATCACTTCGCGCTCCGGCGCAGCGAGTTTTGCGCCGAGCGCCGCGCCGAGTCCGAAGCCGAGGCCGCCCGACATGTTGCCACCGAGATAGGATCCGTGATCGCGCATGCTGAGGTGCGCGACATTGAGGCCGAGTTCGTTGACGAGAATTGCGTCGGGCGCCTTAGCCTGGTTGACGCAGGCGGTGAGCCAGATCGGATGGATCGGCGTCTGCCCTTTCGCAGCCGCGCGCAGGCTCGTGCGCTTCGCCTCGATCTCCTTGCGCCGCGTGGATACCGCATCGCGCCGACGCTCCACAGACGGGCGCAGCTCCGCGCCGCGCGCGTCGAGCGCGGATTGCAACATGCGCATTGCGGCGTAAGGCGCGCCTGCGATCAGGCGATCGGCTTCGAAATCGCGGAACGGCACGGTGAGCACGAGCGGATCAGCCGCGATATGCACGACCTTCACAGCCGGCGCCAGTTTCACCGCGACCGGGATCCACGGAACGGAAGAATCGATCGCAATGATGAGATCGGCTCTCGGCAAAAGGGACGCGGTGTCGTAGCCGAGATGCATCGGGTGATCGGTCGGCAGGTTGAGCTCATTCGGAAAGCTCTGCACCACTGGAATCGCGTAAGCCTCCGCGAGATCCTGCAGCGCGGCGAAGGCGCGCGGGTCGCGGCCGACGCTCGTCGTGACGATGACGGGAAATTGCGCGCCCGCGACGAGATCTGCCAGATCGGCGATCGCCGAAGGATCTGGGTGTGGCGCGTCGACGCCGAGCTTGCGTTCCGACGTGCGCCGCGGCGCGATCGCCGGGTCCGCCAGCACCTCGCGCGGCAGCGTCAGATAGACGGGACCGCGCGGCTCGCTCATAGCTACATCGAGCGCCCGGTCGACAATGGATTCGACAGGCTGTCCGTGCCGCAATTCGTAATCCCATTTCACGAATTCGCGAACCATCCCGCCCTGGTCGTAAGCTTCCTGCCCCCAATGAATATGGCTATTGCGCGAGGCGATGTGCCCGCCTTCCGTGATCGGCGTGCGGCCCGCCGCGAGCAGTAGCGGAATATTGTCGCGCGACGCGTTCATAATGCCGCAAACCGCATTCGCGGTGCCGACAGTGACATGCACCATGACGACCGGCGGCTTGCCGCATGTCCGGTAATATCCGTGCGCCATGGACATGGCCGCATTCTCATGCGGCACGGTGACGAAACGCGGATAGCGTTTGCCCGCCTGGCGCGAAAGCGCCTCGACGATTGGCGCGAAATCGGTTCCCGGATTGACAAAGACATGCTCGACGCCACGCTCAGCGAGCCGGCGAAGATAGGCCTCAGCCCCGATTTCCGTGATCTCTGCTCTGCTCATGGCGCATTTTCCTCCCGCTTTTCTTGTGTCACACGGCCCGGCTCACTGCACGGGCACGAACAATTCGTCGATACTGATCGGCGCGGCGATGAGATGCTGCTCGTGCAGATAGCGCACGAGCGTTTCGAGCGTCTTCCGGTTCGCCTCGAGGCCGTAGGGAAACGGATCGCCGTTGAACAGGCGGTCGTTTTCCTCCACGTCGCAATTCATCCAGGGCAGCATATAGCGCAGCGAAACGACGGCGCGCATTTTCTGTAGCGCGACCTCCTTGGATGCATTCAGGGCCTTGTAGAGGCTCGCTGCGATGAACCGGTGGCGCTCATGGACATCGCGACGGATCGCGACGAGATGCATGATCGGAAAGATGCCCGTGCGCTGGAAATAATCCCGCTCCCTGTCGCGGAAGTCGGGAAACAGTCGTTGAATATCGGGGTTGCGGCCGAGCGCATTCGGCAATCCCGTTCCGATCGTCGCGTGGATCTCGCCATCCTCAAGCAGCGTGCTGAGCGACTTGCCCGTCGCATTTTTTGTAATATGGACCGGGCGGACGAGCGGCATGGTCGACGGATCGCCATGCGCTTCGCCGCCATTGATCTGGCCTTCGACCCATTCGATGGTCGAAAGATTGACGCCATATTCGTCCTGCAGCAATCCCTTGATGAAGATGGACGCCGTCATCGTATACATCGGCAGGCCGATGCGTTTGCCTTCAAGATCTTTGGGCGACTTGACGAAGTTGCGATTGACTACGATGAACCCGTGCCGGAACGCGCGCGACGGGAAGACCGGAATGGCGACGAAGGGACATTTTCCCGCGCAATAACGCGAGACAAACTCCGAACTCGAATATTCGCTGGCGTCGAATTCCTGCGTCGCCGACATGCGGTCGAAGATTTCGCGCGGTGAATCGATGTTGACGAATTTGAAATCGACGCCTTCTAGCGGCACGGCTCCGGTCGCGAGCGCCACCATGCGATCGTACATTCCAGACGCGAATGTCAGCGGCGCCTTCGACATGACGTTCCTCTCCGACCACTGGCGTTTGAAGTCTGCGCAGACCCGCGGCGCAACGCCCCGCCGCCATGCGGAGCGATGAGTTTTTGTTTTACAACGGCGATGTCGGCGGGAATTTTGGCTCCCGCTTCTCAACGAGGGAGGCCAGGCCCTCTTTCACCTCGTTACCGGCGAACCCCAGGAATTCGAGCGCCAGCGATGCGTCGAATGTCGGCCCCGCGTTGCGCAGCCAGTTGTTCAGGGAATATTTCGTGAGCCGGATCGCACTTTGGGCGCCGCTGGCCAGCCGCGTTGCGATTTCCAGAGCCTTGCCGTCGAGTTCCTCGTCATCGACCGTCAGGCTGATGAGGCCGA
>JAQGKN010000453.1 GCA_028290085.1 Hyphomicrobiales bacterium | reverse complement strand
GATTCCGCTAAAGCCGCCCAACAACGCGATTACTAAGATGATGATAATAATGGTCCATACTGACATCTTGGAAGCTCTTTAGCGAATCAACGATAAACAACCATTGGATCTCGACTTCGGACACGCCGCCACACACAGTCGCTCTGCAAGATAGCGTTGCGCACCAGTAGTCGTCGTTGATCTAGCTCAGCTGACTTTCGCGCGATGGCTCCCGAACTCCGCGTAAACTGGGTTTCCCGATTGCCTTCAAAATCGAGAGCAATATTAGGGCCCAGACCCATAAAATGGTTGGCATGGGGATGGCCTTGTGATTCACGGCTTCCGAAAGGAAGCGACGATGAATCGGGATCAGTTCTGGCTAACGGATACGCAGTTTTCGAAGGTCGCGCCGCATTACCGACCGACACGCGGGGCAAGGCGACGGTGGACGATCGGCGCGTGATCAGCGGCATCGTGCATGTGCTGAAATCAGGCGGGCGCTGGATCGACGCGCCTCCTGAATATGGGCCAAAGACAACCCTCTATAACCGCTACGTCCGCCGGGTAGCCAACATCGACGATGCTCGGGTCGTAGGCGCGGAATAGGTGCGCGCAAGCAGCGCAGTTTGCCTGCATCATGACGGCACGTCTTTAATTTCCTCGTTAGCCGTATAAAGCGTCGCGACGCGCCGGGCGGAGGCCGACCAGTTGGCGAGGCTCAGGGCATTGTCGGCCAACCAATTCAGCGCAACGTGAACCTGCCAGAACGCAGCCGCCGCCTACATCAGATCGCCCAGCGTCATCTGCCCGGAGAGATATTTGGGAGCGCCCAGGAGCAGGGGAACGGCAGGTGCTATCACCCCGCTGAAACTCGACAGGACCATCATTCTGGTCTGGCGACCGATCACCGCGAGCCAGCGAAGCGCCAGGGCGGAGAAACATGCTTCGAGCATCTTTCGTGTGGCTCTGGTGCCGCCTGAGAGTTTGTTCGCCTCTGCGCTTTCCCGCGTCAACGTTAGCGCAAAGCGGAAATCACCTTCGCCGGCTGCCTTCTCTTCCACTCGCGTGACGAGCGGCCAGCCCAGCATGTACATGCCCAGAGATGTCGTTGCCGAATAGAGCACAACGGCAATCACGAGATAGCCGGGGATCACGATGCTGCCAATGGTCATCGCTCCGCCGACATACCAGAGCACGGCGATGAAGGTCACGGACAGAAGCAACGTATTAATGATACCGCCGGCGAGGTCGACGAAGAGATCGACGGATAAGCGTCCGTCTTCTGCAATGCGCGCTTCCGGATTGTCGACCGATTGACGCATGCTGAGATGAAACAGGCGCTCGTTCTGAAGCCAGCGACTGATCAGCTTCCGTGTCAGCCATTCGCGCCAGCGCAGCTGGAGGCGCATGCGCGTCTGGATGAGCAATGCGGAGGCGATGGCAGTGCTCGCGCCGAGCACCACGATCAGGACGACGCTCCACTCGATGGCTTTGAGGTCGTTGCGCTGGACAGCATCGAAAAAGTATTTGTTCCAGCGGTTCACCTCCACGGCGAGGAGCACGTTGGCGATCAAGCACACCAGAAAGGCCGACGACAGGAAGGTGGCGACGCGGCGCGTGGAGCCGGACCAGAACTTCGATGTGAGACGGATGAAGAACACGATGAGATTGGGATGCCTGGCTTGTGGCAGATTAGCCTGGTCGAGGGCGCCCTTCTCAAGTTTTGACGTCAAGTCACCCCCCTGTCGGCTCAACGGTGTCGATGATCCCGACACCTCCCTGACGGCAACTGTAGCCAACCCCGTCAAACGGCCCGCTGAAACCGCCGAGCGGGAGAATGACGAGCACGTGGGGACGTGTGACGTGGCCTTGTCCTTTTACCAAAAATAAATCGATCAAACTAGCGTGCAACCCCCACTCTGTGAGAGAGCTCATACAAAATGAGCTTCAGTATAGGCGCAGAGTAAGCGGCAGGTCCGATCACCGGGATGTAGCGCCGGAACGCGCTCCGGCGCTAGCTTTGCCTTGAGGGGGTTGCGCGCCCGGCAAGCGTGGACACACTCGCGACCAATTTGGAAAACAAGATAGTGGCTCAAGATCGTTGAGCCCCGAGCGGGAGCCGCGCGACGTTGCTCATTTCGGAGCCAGCGAAGAAGTGACACGCCGGTGCTACGCGACGAATCGCCTGTCTGCGCTTTCGCAGCTGCGCAGTTTTTCCTCCGCCATCGTCCAGTCGAGCGCTTCTCGCCTGCTCGCCGGCTCGCTGACTGCTGTCCTTTGCACCGGAGTCTTCGGTGCTGCCCTGAGCCTGGCCGCGCGGTCCTCCGCCCAGGCGCAGACAATGGCCGACCGGTTGTCGCAGCGCGCCGCGCCGCAGAACGGCAAGGACCGCCTGCTCGTGCAGGCCAAGGAACTCGTCTACAACAGCAAGGCAAACACCGTCGGCGCGCAGGGCAATGTGCAGCTTTATTATCAAGGCCGGGTGCTCGAGGCCGACAAGGTCACCTATGACCGCAACAACAGCCGCGTCTATGCCGAGGGCCATGCACGCCTGACCGAGCAGGACGGCACTGTCGCTTATGCCGATAAATTCGAACTGACGGACGATTTCAAGACCGGGTTCATCGACAGCCTGAAGGCCGATACGGCCGAAAAGACGCACATGACTGCCGCGCGCGCCGAGCGAATCGGCGGCGAGGCGACGGTGCTCGAGCGCGGCACCTATACGGCCTGCGAGGCCTGTAAGGCAGATCCGACCAAGCCGCCGCTCTGGCAAATCCGCGCCAAGCGGATCATTCACCAGAATTCCGAGCAGACGATCTATTACGAAGACGCGACCTTCGAACTCTTCGGAATGCCGATCGCCTATCTGCCCTATTTCTCGTCGCCGGATCCCAGCGTGGAGCGCAAGAGCGGCATGCTCGCACCCAATTATGTCATCAAGGACTCGCTCGGCGTCGGCGTCGCGATCCCGCTATTCTGGGCGATCACTCCGAACTACGATCTAACCGTGACGCCGACCCTGCTCAGCCGTCAGGGCCTGCTCGGCGAGGCCGAATTCCGGCAGCGTCTGGTGAACGGCTCCTATATGATCCGCGCCGCCGGCATCTTCCAGGCCGACCCCGGCGCCTTCACCGTGCAGCCTTACGGCCCGGGCAGCCGCAGCTTCCGTGGCTCCGTCGACACCAATGGCGAGTTCTACCTGAACGAGAAGTGGAAGTTCGGTTGGGACATCGCCACCATGACGGACAAGTGGTTCAACACGGACTACAAGCAGCCCAACCAGAGCCTCTCCAGTAATTATTTCCGGGAACGCACGTCGCAAGTCTATCTCAATGGCCAGGGCGACCGGG
>JAQGKN010000440.1 GCA_028290085.1 Hyphomicrobiales bacterium | reverse complement strand
ATTTCCGCACGCGGTCGACGAGTTCGTATTGCCGCATCATCGCTGAAAATGTCCTGAATTCAGAGCCGCGCCGCCCGCAGCTTCAAGGACATTATCGGTCCGCCGGTCACGGGTGACAAGCCCAGCTTACACGATCGCCGGAAACAACTGGAATAATCGGCGCGGAGCTGGCCCCGCGCCGGAAAAATGCGACGCTTACTCGCTGTCGTCGTCGGTCTCGGCCGGCGGCACGAGGCCTTCGAGGCCGCGCAGCAGATCTTCTTCCGTCATGCGGTCGAACTGGATCTCGCCGTTGGCGTCGCTGGTCTCCGACGAAGAGGTCGTGAGTGCGGGCACCACTTCGGCTTCCGGCTCGTCGACTTCGACGTGCTTCTGCAGCGAGTGGATCAGATCTTCCTTCAGATCTTCCGGCGCCTGCGTGGCGTCGGCGATCTCACGCAGTGCAACGACGGGGTTCTTGTCGTTGTCGCGGTCGATGGTGATCTGTTGTCCCGATGAAATCATACGGGCGCGGTGGCTGGCGACTAGAACGAGCTCGAAACGATTTTCGACCTTGTCGATGCAGTCTTCGACGGTGACGCGTGCCATGGGGCGACGTTCCCTGACTTGAGGACAAACCTTGGATTGCCGCGGTGGTACACGAAAGCCGCATGACAGGCAACCAGAGTGAGCCCAAGCGGCGCCGCTGTAGCTCGCCCATGTCAGATTCACATCCGTGATCCCGCCATCAAGATGAGCGCGAGATTATCGCAGCACGCGAACAGATCATTTACGCAAGTGACAATCACCGTCTTGCGTAGTGCTAAGCACCAGTTAAATCCTTGAGGCATGATGTTTTTATGAATCAAACGGGCTTGACTTCTGACACACACCGGCTTGATTGTGGCCCAAGTTATCCGTCGACGCGCAATCTGCGACTCGGGCGGGCTCACGTAGGTTTGGCTCTGCGCAATCAAACGATGGCTCTACCGCAGATTGTGCGGACAGATTGTAGCGGTATTGCGTAAAGATCCTTCCTTAACGACACAGAAGAGTTTTCAGGCATGTCACAAGAACGTATCGCATTGTTCATCGATGGCGCTAACCTGTACGCGACGGCAAAGTCGCTCGGTTTCGACATTGACTATAAGCGGTTGCTCAAGGAATTTCAGTCTAAGGGTCGTTTGATCCGGGCGTTTTACTACACGGCCCTCATCGAAGACCAAGAATATTCCTCGATCCGCCCCCTCATCGATTGGCTCGACTACAATGGCTATGCCGTTGTTACGAAGCCGACGAAGGAATTTGTCGATTCGATGGGCCGCCGCAAGGTCAAGGGCAACATGGATATCGAGTTGGCCGTCGATGCCATGGAAATGGCCGGCACGATCGACCACATGGTCCTGTTCTCGGGCGATGGTGACTTCCGTTCGCTGGTCGAAGCCGTCCAGCGCCGTGGCGTTCGCGTTTCGGTCGTCTCTACGATCACCACCCAACCGCCGATGGTCGCCGACGAATTGCGCCGTCAGGCCGACGAGTTCGTCGATCTCGTCCATCTCGTCAACAAGATCGGCCGCGATCCGGGCGAGCGCGCCGAGCGTCTGCAGCGCTACCAGGAACGCCGCCCCGTCGGTGCCCCCGGCGATGAGGTCGTCGATACCTGAGACGGAGCTTCATGAAAGCCGCGGATCGGCGAATCGCCTATCCTGGCCAAATGCCCGACTCAACTGAACCTGACCGCGACTGTCCCCTCTGCCCGCGCCTCGTGACCTTTCGTCATGAGGCGCGAGCCGCCCATCCCGATTGGCACAACGCGCCGGTGCCTTCTTTTGGCCCGGCCGATGCGCGTCTTCTGATCGTGGGGCTTGCGCCCGGACTGCGCGGTGCAAATTGTACCGGACGTCCCTTCACGGGCGACTGGGCCGGCGACCTCCTCTACGAAACCCTGCTCGACATGGGATTTGCGACGGGCGTCTATGAAGAGCGCCCCGACGATAGCCTGACGCTCGTCGATTGCCGGGTGACAAACGCGGTGCGCTGCGTGCCGCCGCTCAACAAACCCACTCCAGCCGAAATGACGACCTGCCGCCCGTTCCTGACGGGGACAATCGCCGCGATGCCACGGCTGCGCGCCGTCGTCGCGCTCGGCCGCATCGCTCATGACAGTGTGCTGAGGTCGCTGGGCCAGAGGCTCGCAGCATTCCCCTTCGGCCATGGCGGGCGCCATGACGTGCCTTGCCCGGCAGGAACGGCGCTGGTGCTGTACGACAGCTATCATTGCTCGCGCTACAACACGAACACCGGGGTTTTGACGACGGAGATGTTCCGGGCCGTCTTCGCGCAGGTGCGCACCGACCTGGATGCACTGTGAGCCTCAGCCTCAGCCGCGGTCGCGCATGACGCGGCTCTTCTCGCGGTTCCAGTCACGCAGCTTGTCGGTTTCGCGCTTGTCGTGAAGGTTCTTGCCGCGACCGAGCGCGATCTCGATCTTGGCCCGGCCTTTGGCGTTGAAATAGGCCTTCAGGGCCACAATCGTCATGCCCTTGCGCTCGACGGCATGGGCGAACTTCACGAGTTCTTTCTGCTTCACCAGCAGTTTGCGCGGGCGCCTCGGCTCGTGGTTGAACTGGTTGGCCTGCAGATATTCCGGAATATTCGCATTGTAGAGATAGAGCTCGCCATTGCGGTCCACCGCCGCATAGCTTTCTGCAATCGTCGCCTTACCGGCGCGCAGGGACTTCACCTCGGTGCCGGTCAGCATGATGCCGGCCTCGAGAGTGTCTCCGATTTCGAAATCGAACCGCGCCCTGCGATTGTCGGCAACGATCTTGAATTCAGGCTTCGACTTGGGCGCCAATGGGTATCTCCGGGGCTCTGGGGCCCGTCTCTCAGCTGCGGATCACGCCCGCATGAACCATGGCAGCGCGAATCGTCGCCTGCGTCGCCTCTCCCACGGGGAGCAGCGGCATACGCACCTCGTTGCCGACCTTGCCAAGCAGTGACAGGCCGAACTTGGCCCCGGCCACACCCGGCTCGCGGAAGATCGCTTCGTGCAGAGGCACCAGCTTGTCCTGAATGGCAAGCGCCGCCGCGTAATCGCCGGCCAGCGTCGCCTCTTGCAGCTGCGCGCAGAGCTTCGGCGCCACATTGGAGACGACCGAAATGCAGCCTTGCCCGCCAGCTGCGTTGAAGGCCAGCGCCGTCATATCCTCGCCCGAAAGCTGGATGAATTCGGCCCCCATCGCATGGCGCTGCTGCGAGACGCGGGCCAGATTGCCCGTGGCGTCCTTGACGCCCGCGATGTTCTTCAGTTCGAACAGCCGCTTCATCGTATCCACGGACATGTCGACGACCGAGCGCGGAGGGATGTTGTAGATGAAGATCGGCAGGCCGATCGCGTCGTTGATCGCCTTGAAATGGAGGTACATGCCCTCCTGCGTCGGCTTGTTGTAATAGGGCGTGACGACCAGCACCGCGTCTGCACCCGCCTTCTCGGCGTGGCGAGCGAGGTCGATGGCTTCCGCCGTATTGTTCGACCCAGCGCCGGCGATCACGGGGACCCGACCCTTCGCCTCTGCGATGCAGAGTTCGACCACCTTGTGGTGCTCGGCATGGGAGAGCGTCGGGCTTTCGCCCGTGGTGCCGACGGGAACGAGGCCCTGCGTCCCCTCCTCGATCTGCCAGGAGACGAGCGCGCGGAACGCCTCTTCATCCACCACTCCGTTGCGGAACGGCGTGACGAGAGCGGTCATCGAACCCCTGAACTGGGCGGGCTGAGGCATGAGCTTGAATCCTCGACTGGAAGCGACCGCCAAACCGACGCCGCAATTCGCGGGCCTTCTGAAGGCCGGCCACACAGATAGCCTCTGGGACGTGGCGAGAAAAGAGGTTCGCGGCCTCAGATCGTCGCGAAGCTGAAGATCTTCGGCTAATTGCTGGCCAAAACGTACATGGCGCCGAACCGGAATGCACCCAGATCGGCGCATTTACTTTTCGGTAAGGATGTCGGCGCAGGGTCGCTTCGGCAGTTCGCTCTCCAGCTCAGGGAATAAGGATGACATTGCGTACCAATGCCTTCCACCTGTTCACCGGACTTGGCGCCATCGGAATGACGGCGCTTCTCGGCCTGCCGACGTCGCGCCCGACCGCGCACCGTCCGGCACCCGCTGCCGTGGATCGGGTCACGACCCAGAGCATCACGCCCCTCATGCCGCCCGCGCCACTGACTTTGGGGCAGGACGCGGCCAGCACGGGAAATGCGCTCTCCGCCATCGATGGAGCCGCAACGCCGGGCGAGAGCCACCCTGCCGCGGGCCAGCTCGTGGTGGCCTACGCCCCCGAAGGAATCGATCCGGCGGGTAATCCAATCCTGCGCGCGCCGCCCTCGGTCCGCACCGACCTCGACGGACTTCGCGAGGCGATCTCTGCCTATCGCTCGGGTGACCTGGCCAAGGGCGACACCGAGGCCGCCCGCATTCCCGATCCCCTCGCCCGCCTCGCAGTGGAGTGGGTCGCCTTGCAGACGCAGCCAAGGGCTGCAGGTTTCCAGCGCATATCCGCATTCCTGAGCGACCACCCGGATTGGCCTGCCCGAGCGGGCCTGCAAAAGCGACTCGAAGAGCTGCTCTATCTCGACAAGGGAAGGCCGGCCTTGGCCAGCGCTTGGTTTGCCGGCCG
>JAQGKN010000380.1 GCA_028290085.1 Hyphomicrobiales bacterium | reverse complement strand
AGCGGAAGCCCGGACGCAGCAGCAGCGCCACCGGCAGCAGTAGGCGGACGATGCGCTGATCGTCACCCTTCACGTCGTAGACAGCCAGCGCGAGCACCGGCGGCTGATCGGCAGCGGTGCCGAAATCGCGGGTCGTGTAGCAAATTTCCTTGTTGGCAGCCGGATCCTTGCCGCAAACCTTGGTCCATTCGCCCTGTGTGGGCTGAAGGTCCACACGCATGGGGCCCTGCGGCGGCTGCTGTTGCTGCTGAGCGGGCTGCTGCTGTGCAGGCTGCGCGGGCGTCTGCTTTTGAGCCTGGGCGGAGGCATCGACGCCCACGAGCAGGATGCTCGCCGCGAGCGCGGCGGCGCCGAGGCGCTGGATAAACATGGGCATCAGTGATCCTTTCATGATCTGCCGCATCGGCGTGACGCCGGAGGCGCCGCTCATCACCCTCGATTGCGGCGAGATATTGACCGCCGCCTCTTTAGCTGCTTCCGCTTTGGCTTTCCAGAGCGCAAGAGACGCAATCCTCAAAAAGCCGAGTTTTGAGGCGACATGGCGACCATAACCATGACGCCGCCTTTTGCATCTCATAACCTGCGCACATGATTTACCGAGCGATTCGCGGACCCCTCTGGGCATGCCTGGCCCTGCCCATGGCATGGGCACTCACCTTTGCACCCGCGAGTGCCGAGTCCGGCCCTCGCCACGGCATCGCCATGCACGGTGAACCCGCCCTGCCCGAAAATTTCGATCACCTGCCCTATGCAAACCCCGATGCGCCCAAGGGGGGGCGGCTGACGGTCGCCTTCCAGGGCACGTTCGACAGCCTGAACCCCTTCAATCTGAAGGCCGGCTCGACCGCGCAGGGCCTCAACACCAACGTCTTCCAGACGCTGATGACACGTTCGCTCGACGAGCCCTTCACGCTCTATGGCCTGATCGCGCAGACGATCGAGACCGACGCGACACGCGAGCATGTCACCTTCCATCTCGATCCGGGGGCACGCTTTTCAGATGGGTCGCCGATTCGTGCGGAAGACGTGCGCTTTACGTTCGAGCTGTTGAAAACCAAGGGGCGGCCGCAGCAGCGCGCGGCCTATGGGATGGTTCGCAGCGTCGAGACGCCCGACGAACTCACCGTGCGCTACGATCTCACCGGCAGTGGCGACCGTGAAATGCCCCTCACCCTCGCGCTGATGCCCGTGCTGTCAAAGGCGCATACCGATGCGGATCGCTTCGCTGACACGAGCCTCGAAATTCCTCTGGGGTCTGGCCCCTACGTTGTCGCGGCTGTGCGGCCGGGGGAAAGTCTCATCCTCAAGCGAAACCCGGATTATTGGGCGCGCGACCTGCCGATCCATCGAGGCCTGTTCAATTTCGATGAGATCCGCATCGAATATTTCCGGGATGCTGCCTCGCTCTACGAAGCCTTCAAGGGCGGCATCGTCGATTACCGTGAGGAAACAAGCCCAACGCGCTGGCTGACCAGCTATGATTTCCCGGCCATGGCTTCCGGACGGATGACCCGGACGCAGGAGCCGCTGGGCGTGCCCAAAGGCATGGTCGGCTTTACCTTCAACACGCGGCGCCCCCTGTTTTCCGACGTGCGCCTGCGCGAGGCGCTGGGGCTGATGTTCGATTTCGAGTGGATCGATGCCAAGCTTTATGGCGGCCTCTACCGCCGCACGAAGAGTTTCTTCGACGAATCGGAGCTGGCCTCCGCCGGGCGGCCAGCCTCGGCACGTGAACGTGAGCTTCTGGCGCCCTTCCCCGGCGCTGTGCGCGCAGACATCATGGACGGCAGCTGGCATCCCAATGTGTCGGATGGCTCCGGCCGGGATCGTGCGCCCGCCCGCAAGGCTCTCGCGCTGCTAAAAGCGGCCGGATACGTGATCTCCGACGGCGCGCTGGTCAATCGCGCCACCGGACGTCCCGTCGCCTTCGAAATCATGGTGGTCGACCGCAACCAGGAACGGCTTGCATTGAATTATGCCGATTCGCTCCAGCGGATTGGGGTGGCGGCCAGCGTGCGGCTCGTCGATGAGGTCCAGTATCAGCGGCGTCGGCAGAAATTCGACTTCGACATGATGATCGGCACCTGGCTCGCCTCGGCGTCGCCGGGCAACGAGCAGCGCTCGCGCTGGGGCTCGGCAAGCGCAAATCAGGAAGCCTCGTTCAATCTGGCCGGTGTCGCCTCGCCCGCCGTAGATGCAATGATCGCGGCGATGCTGGCGGCGGAAAGCCACGAGGATTTCGTGGCCGCCGTGCGCACCTATGACCGCCTGCTGTTGTCGGGCTTTTACATCGTGCCTCTGTTTCACGCGCCGGACCAGTGGTTCGCGTATTCGACCGACCTCGCGCGCCCGCAGCGCAGTGCCCAATTCGCCGCGCCGCTGTTTGGCGCGACACTCGACACGTGGTGGAGAAAGCAACCATGAGCGCATCCATAGCGCGTGAGATCGGGGCGCTCGACCATCTCGATTTCGGCACTGTCCTCGACGGCGCGGCACGACTGCGGCCGGAACGGCTCGCCCTTTCGGGCGCCGATATCGCGCGGCTCAGCTTCGGGGCCTTCGACAGCCGCGTGACGCAACTCGCAACGCAGTTCTCCGCGTTGCAGCTTCCGTCTCAATCCCGGCTCGTGCTGTGTGGCGGCACGAGCGTGACGTCCGTGTTGGTGATCTATGCCGGCTTGCGCGCGGGTCTCGATGTGGCTCTTGCGCCGGCCCATCTGGATGCCACGGCGCTGGCGATCTTTGCGCGGGATGTGGAGGCTGTCGCCATTGCCGCCGATATGGCGTGCCCCGGAGCGCGTGCCGAAGACGAGATGCTCGAGATCGCGGCTTCCCTCCCCGCCCTACGCGTCATTTGCGCGACAGGGCCGATGGACGGTGCCGTGCTGCTGGATGCGGAAGCCGAAGGCACCGTGGCCTTTCAGCCTGTCCGCGCGGCGGACGGACTGGTGATCATGCACGATCCCGAGGGACCACCTGCCTACTACAATCAACGCAGGCTGCTTGCGGCCGCGCTGGATCTCGTCACGCAGGCCAGTATCAGCCTTCAGCAGCCGGTTCTCTCGACGCTCTCGCCGATGGGGTTTGCGGGCCTCGTTGCAGGGCCATTGGCCATGCTGCTGACCGGCGCGCCGCTCGTGCTTCATGCACCGTTCGAGCTGCGGGAGTTTACGGACGAGCTGGCACGGCTGGCACCCTGCCACGTCGTGGCACCCGCCGCGCTCGGCCCCGCACTGCTGCGGGAACGAGTCGTGACCGCCGCGCATTGCGCTTCCCTCATCCTCGCGAAATCGGGTGAGGACGTGATGCTGCCGGAGGAGGATCGCCCGCTCGTATTGGACCTTTCATGGTCCGGCGCATCGGGCTATGTCCTGCAGCCGCGCGAGGCGCCCGCGCAAAAGCTCGCCGTGATCGGCCAGCGGATGCGCGCGGTCGCGATGTTCAACCAGGCCTGATGTGAAGCGGACCGATGACTGACGACGCAGAGAAGACGCAGACCCTCGAAATCGACGTCATGTCGGATGTCGTTTGCCCATGGTGCTACATCGGCAAGCGCAAGCTCGATGCGGCCTGTGCGGAATTCCCCGAGATCGCCTTCGAGATTCGCTGGCGCGCCTTCCAGCTCGACCCGACAATCCCGCCGGAAGGCATGGCCCGGCACGACTATCTCGCGCGCAAATTCGGCGCGGAGAAGATTGCGTCATTTCACGAGCGCATCGCGGCGGCGGGCGCCGAGGCCGGCATTCCCTTCGCCTTCGACGCCATCACGCGCTCGCCCAACACGCTCGACGCGCATCGACTAATTCGCTGGTCACATGCCAAGCATAAACAGCATGAGGTCGTGGAGCGGCTGTTCCGGCTATATTTCGTCGAGGCGCGCGATCTCGGCGACCGCGACGTTCTCGTGTCCGTAGCCGAGGAATTCGGCCTCGATGGATCTTTGGTTCGACGCCTGCTCGACGATGGCACCGACGTCGGCTCGGTGCGGGAAGAAATCGCCACCGCCGCGCGCATGGGCGTTTCGGGCGTGCCGTTCTTCATTTTTGGGGGACGGCTCGCAGTGTCAGGCGCACAGTCCGTGCATGTGCTGGTGGAAGCGATCAAGCGCGCGGTGGGCGAAACGGAAGTCGCGTGAACGTGAGCCCCGTCCTTCTCCCAGTGGGAGAAGGTGCGTGCAGCGCAGGCGGATGAGGGGTTTCCATCTCGCCGAACTGGGATCGCACCCCCTCATCAGTCAGCTCCGCTGACAGCTTCTCCCAATGGGAGATGCGCGCCGCGTTGTCACGCCGCCTTCTTCTTTTCCGCGATTGCGACCAGCGTGCGCAGGATCTGGCGGGTGCCCTCCAAACGTTCGGCGGGCGTTTCGAAATCGCGCATGAAGACGATGCGCATGTCGGGGCGCACCTTGGCTTCCGAGCCCTGCTCGGTGATGAAGCGCACCAGCCCCTGCGGATTGGCGAAGGAATTGTCGCGGAAGGTGACGATGGCGCCCTTGGGTCCCGCCTCAACCTTCTCGACATGCGCGCGGCGGCAGAGCGCCTTGATGGCGACGAGCTTGAACAATTGCTCGACCTCCTCCGGCGGCGTGCCGAAGCGGTCGATCATCTCGGCCGCGAAGGTCTCGATCTCCTCGTCGGTGTCGAGCGTGGACAGGCGGCGATAGAGGTTCATGCGCAATTGCAGGTCGGGCACATAAGCTTCCGGAATCATGACCGACGTGCCGACCGTGATCGTGGGCGACCATGCCTCTTCCACCGGCTCTTCGATGCCGGCCTTCAGCGCCGTCACGGCGTCTTCCAGCATCTGCTGGTAGAGTTCGTAGCCGACTTCCTTGATGTGGCCGGACTGTTCGTCGCCAAGCAGATTGCCCGCACCGCGAATGTCGAGATCGTGGCTGGCGAGCTGGAAACCTGCGCCCAACGTATCCAGGGACTGCAGCACCTTCAGCCGCTTCTCGGCTTGCGGCGTGATCGTCTTGTTGGCAGGCACCGTGAACAGCGCGTAGGCGCGCGTCTTCGAACGTCCGACGCGGCCGCGCAGCTGATAAAGCGCGGCGAGGCCGAACATGTCGGCGCGCCAGATGATCATGGTGTTCGCGGTGGGAATATCCAGGCCCGATTCCACGATCGCGGTGGAAACGAGAATGTCGTATTTGCCGTCGTAGAACGCCGACATCTTGTCTTCAAGTTCGCCCGCAGCCATCTGGCCGTGTGCGACAACGACCTTTGCTTCCGGAACGCTCTGGCGCAGGAAGGTCGTGACGTCCTCGATGTCTTCGATGCGCGGGCAGACGAAGAAGCTCTGGCCGCCGCGATAGCGCTCGCGCAGAAGGGCTTCGCGCACCAGCAGTTCGTCGAAGGGCGTGATGAAGGTGCGCACCGCGAGACGATCTACCGGCGGTGTCGCGATGATCGACAATTCGCGCACGCCCGTCAGCGCGAGCTGCAAGGTGCGCGGGATCGGCGTGGCCGAGAGCGTCAAGACATGAACCTCGGCTTGCAGTGTCTTCAGCCGCTCCTTGTGGCCGACGCCGAAGTGCTGCTCTTCGTCGACGACGACAAGACCTAGATCCTTGAAACTCACGCCCTTGCCGAGCACAGCATGGGTGCCCACGAGAATATCGACGGAGCCCTCTGCGATGCCCTTCTTGGCCTCGCGCATATCTGCCGCGCTGACCATGCGCGACATCTGCGCGACGCGGATCGGCAAGCCTGCGAAACGGGCGGAGAAGGTCTTGTAGTGCTGACGCGCGAGAAGTGTGGTGGGAACGACGACCGCCACCTGCTTGCCGTTGATCGCGGCGGCGAATGCCGCGCGCAGAGCCACTTCGGTCTTGCCGAAGCCGACGTCGCCGCAGATGAGCCGGTCCATCGGACGGCCCGAGGCCATGTCCTCGAATACGGAGTCGATGGATGCAAGCTGATCCTCGGTCTCGTCGTATGGAAACCGCGCGCAGAATTCCTCGTAGAGACCGTCGGGCGGGATGAGCTTGGTGGCTTCGCGCAGCATGCGGGCGGCGGCGATCTTGATGAGCTCATGCGCCATCTCGCGGATGCGCTTCTTCATCCGCGCCTTGCGCGTCTGCCATCCCGTCGTGCCGAGGCGGTCGAGCTGCGCTTCGGTGTCTTCAGAGCCGTAGCGCGAGAGCAGTTCGAGATTTTCCACGGGCAGGAACAGCTTGTCGCCGCCTGCGTAGTGGATTTCGAGACAATCGTGCGGAGCGCCCGCTGCCTCGATGGCTTGCAGGCCCACGAAGCGGCCGATGCCATGATCGACGTGCAC